>DASTGW010000320.1:0-6395 GCA_035718705.1 Terriglobales bacterium
AGGAATAATCCTCGTTCGCGATATCAGAGAATCCGGCTGCATCTGTCGCCGGACCCTGCAGGCCAGCACCTTGCAGATACAGGATGAGCGGCCCGCCCACCGAACTGCCTGTCGGGCACGTTTCGTTAAACGGCGCGCCCCACGTGACCCAGCCCTTGAGTGCACCTGCCGCGTCAAGACACACTCCCGTCGTCGGACCGAATCCGCCCGCCGCGGCCGGTGACGCATAACGCAGGAATCCCGGCACGGAATCGAAGATCGATCGTCCTTCGAAGAAGCCACGGAACACTTGCGCGTTGTCGCTGTGCATCCATTCCCCGCCGAACTTCACCGTGTGCTTGCCCGCGACCCACGAGAAGCTGTCGCGAATCTGCGTCCGCCAGAACACCTCATCCACCGTTGGCCCCAGGAAGAACGGGTTTCCGAAGCGGAATGCGTTTACGAAATCCATGCCCGTATCCATCGGGATCTTCGAATCCACCGCCGCCCTCGGTCGATTCTCTCTCGACCAGCTCACGTGCAACTCATTCAGCTTGTTATTGGAGAGCGTGCTGAATAAGTTGCCATTGAGCGCCTGTATCTTCGACGGACCCTCAATACCGTTGGCCGAATTGCCATACGTCGCTACATCGAACGTTTGGTTCTCATTACGCGAGTAGTCGAAGTTGTACGAGATCGCAACTTTGTTCTTCGCGTTCGCGTTCCAGTCAACTTTTCCGAACACGTTCGAGTTGCGAATCGGGTGATTCACCGGAAGGCCCTCTTCCTGGTTGAACCGCGTCTTATAGAAATTCACCAGCGCCAGTCGCTGGCAATCCGAGTTCCCTGCAATCTGCGCCTCGTTGGCAAAGATCGTCGGAGTCGGCACCGCACACGGAGTCGCTCCCAGTTGCGCGCTCAGGTTCGGCCTCCGTAGGTTCGAGATGATCTGTTCAAACGATCCGAAGAAGAACAGCTTGTCTTTCTTGATCGGCCCGCCAATCGATCCGCCAAACTGCTCGCGATGGAATCCATCGAGCGGCTTCCCATCTGACGTATTCGACGTTAGGGCTTCCAACCTCTGGTAGTGAAATAGGCTGCCGTGCACGTTGTTCGTGCCCGACTTCGATACCACGTTCACCACTCCGCCCGCCGTGCGACCAAACTCCGCCGACGCACCGCTCGCGATCACCTGGAACTGTTCCACCGCGTCCAGGTTGATGTCGATCGCTGCTCTTTGCCCGCCGAGTTGCTCGCCGAAAAAGCCGTTGTTGTAGTCGCCGCCGTCCAGGCTGATGTTGTTGAAAATCCCGCGCTGGCCGCTGAAGTTAATTTCATCGCCGTCCGGCCCTTGCGTGATCGCCACTCCCGGCGTGAGCGTCAGCAGGTCTTCGAACTTGCGCCCCAAAATCGGCGTGGTGGAAACCGTCGTCGTGTCCAGCGTATTACTGTTCTCAATCCTCGTGACGTCGATCGTCGGCGTGTCGGTCACCACGATCTTGTCACCCGCGGCCACCAGTTTCAGACCCACATTCAGAGAAATCGTCTGCCCCACCGTGAGCACCACGTTCTCTTGAACCACCGTTCCAAAGCCGCTTTTCCCGCTCACAGTGACCGTGTAACGCCCCGGAGGCAGTTGCAGGAACACGAACCGCCCATCGCCGTTCGTGGTTTGACTACGAGTGAAGTTAGTAGAGACTTCCTTTACTTCAACGGACGCTCCGGGCACCACTGCGTTCGAAGGATCGAGCACCGTCCCTTGGATAGCTCCGGTTGTGATCTGTGATTGGGCCCAAACGTGAATTCCAGCGAGAAGAACAAGCAGCAGACAGAGACTGCCCTTCATAATGCGCATGCTACCCCTCCCTAACTTTCATGGAAGCGAAGTGACGATTGCATTGATTTTTTGGAAAACGGATTCGCGGATTATAGACGAGCAGCCGTTTTTGGCAACGATGCTTTTCTTTATCTTGGGGATAAATGAGAAATGAAAAAGGCGGCCACTGGTGCCGCCTTTCGAATACGGGTACGAACCTCAGTAGTTCTCGTCGACTTCGCCCGGCGCCTGCGCCTCTTCCTCGCGCTGAATCACATTTTCCGGCTCCGCCGTTTTCGTCGGTTTCTTCACTCGCACCACCGTGATCTTGCTGAATCCCTCCTCGAACGTCGGTGGACGCAGCTTCCCCGCCATCCTCTGCATCACGTCGTCGGGAACCATTCTTCCGCGTCGCAAATTGCGTTCCGCACAGACTTCCACCGGGACGTCGAAGAACACGGCCTGCACTTCGTAACCAAATTCCTGCGCCATCTTGATCCACCCGCGTCGTTCGCGGGGAGACAGATTCGTCGCGTCCACGTAGTTCCAGGGCATGCGTGCAATCAGGCGTGCGCGCAACAGGTAACGCAATGTTGAGAAAACCAAATCCTGGTAACGCTGTTCGCTGATGTCGTCAAACAACATCATCCGCAGCAGGTCGCTCGAAAGCGGCGTGATCGCCCGGCGACGAAACCAGCTCGTCTTGCCCGATCCCGGCAATCCAATCGTCAGCACCACCGTTCCCTTCGGCTGCTTTTTGTGAGGATGAGCTGCGTGCTGCGCGGGTTGAGGCACCGCGTGCGCAGCCACTTGCTCCGGCGCGGAGACACTCGGAACCTCTGCCGCTTCCGCTGCGTCCTCCTCGCCATGTTCCGCTTCGGCCGGCGTCGCAACTGGCGCTTGAGGCTTGCGTCCGCGCCCGCCCCGACGACGCTTCTTCCGCTGCGGCGAAACACCGCCCGCCGCAGTCCCTGCCGACTCTGTTTCGCTTCCCGTCCCGCCAACTTCCACAGGACCCTCATCCTCGCCAACCTCTGCGGGCTGCCCTGCCTCGGGATAGTTCGGTTGCAATGGCGCCGGCTGCTCCGCCTTATTCTCGGCCCGGGTGGGCTTTCTTCTTCTTCTTCGCTTCATACCTTGCATCATGCGCTTGTAACACATCCACAACGAATCGGGCAATTGCACAGAATTCGGGAAGTTACATGTCTCGATTCAGAACTGCCTTCCCAACGTGATTGCCGTCACGAAATTGTGTGGTGCGCGTTTTGCCGACGCTCGCCGCCGGGTGATACGATCTCTAGTTTTAGTGGCGCAATCAAATTCTGCTGTACTGGTGCGCATATTTCCGTGGAGGCGAAATGGCAATTAAGGTTGGTATCAACGGTTTCGGACGTATTGGCCGCAATGTGCTGCGTGCATCTCTCGAAGACAAGAACCTCGAATTCGTAGCGGTCAACGATCTGACAGACGCAAAGACCCTCGCGCATTTGTTGAAGTACGACTCGGTTCTCGGCAACCTCCACCACAAGGTCTCTGCCAGCGGCGATTCCATCGACGTGGAAGGCAAAAAATTCAAAGTTTTCGCCGAAAAAGACCCCTCCAAGATCGACTGGGAGTCCGTCGGCGCTCAGGTCGTCATCGAATCCACCGGCCGCTTCACCAACGCCGAAGACGCCAAAAAGCACCTGCGTGGACCGGTCAAGAAGGTCATCATCTCCGCCCCAGCCAAGAATGAAGACGTCACCATCGTCCTGGGCGTGAACGAGGACAAATACGACGCCTCCAAGCACCACATCATCTCCAACGCGTCCTGTACCACCAATTGCCTTGCCCCGGTCGCAAAGGTGGTCAACGACGAGTTCAAGATCGTCAGCGGCACCATGACCACCATCCACTCCTACACGAATGATCAGGTCATCCTCGACTTCCCGCACAAGGACCTCCGTCGCGCGCGCGCCGCTGCCCTGTCCATGATCCCGACTTCCACCGGTGCGGCGAAGGCCATTTACCTCGCCATTCCGGAACTCAAGGGCAAACTCGACGGTTTCGCCATGCGCGTGCCCACTCCGAACGTCTCGGTTGTCGACCTTGTTGTCTGGGTCGAAAAGAAGACAACGGCCGAAGAAGTAAACGCCGCACTCGAGAAAGCAACGAAGTCCGGTCCCTTGTCCAAGTATCTCGGCTACGAAACTCAGGAACTGGTTTCCATGGACTACCGCGGCGATTCCCGCTCGTCGATTGTTGACGCACCTATGACCCGCGTCGTTGGTGGAAACTGCGTCAAGGTCATCGCCTGGTACGACAACGAGTGGGGATACTCCTGCCGTGTCCGTGACCTCATCAACTACATCGGCCAGAAAGGCCTGTAGCAAGCACTAGTTCGGGTGCCCCATCCAAGCTTCTTTTGCTTGGGTGGGGTAGTTAGATCAAAGCCTCTGAGGTGCACCATGAGCGCTACCGCTACACCCAAGGTCGAAGCAATGAATAAACTCTCTATCCGCGATCTTCCTCTCAGCAACCACCGCATCTTCATGCGCGTGGATTTCAACGTCCCGCTCGATGAGCACGGACGTGTGACCGACGATACCCGTATCCGCGAAACCCTCCCTACGATCGAGTACGCCCTGCGTCACGGAGCTCGCTTGATCTTGGCGTCGCACCTCGGCCGTCCCAAAGGCAAACCAAATCCGAAGATGAGCCTTCGCCCCGTGGCCGAGCGCCTGCGCATGCTCCTCGACAGCCAGCTCAGCCGCGGCGAAAACGTCGGCTTCTGCACCGACTGCATTGGTGTGCAGGCAGAAGAAATGGCCGGCAAACTCGAGCGCGGACAGACACTCCTCCTCGAGAACCTTCGCTTCCACGCGGAAGAAGAAAAGAACGACCCTGCATTCGCCAAGGAACTCGCCAAACTTGCCGACTACTACGTGAACGACGCGTTCGGCGCCGCCCATCGCGCCCACGCCTCCACCGAAGGCATCACGCACCACGTGCAGAAATCCGCCGCCGGGCTGCTCATGGAAAAAGAGCTCGAATACCTCGGCAAAGCCCTGCACGATCCCGCCAAGCCGTTCGTCGCCATCCTTGGCGGAGCCAAAGTCAGCGACAAGATCGAAGTCATCAAGAACCTGCTCCCGAAAGTTGACGCGCTCATCATCGGCGGCGGCATGGCTTACACCTTCTTGAAAGCTCAGGGCATGGAGATCGGTAAATCTCTCCTCGAAGCCGACAAGGTCGATCTCGCCAAGGAATTGCTCGCCGACGCGCAGAAGCGCAACGTGAAATTGCTGCTGCCCGTCGATCACGTCGTCGCCATGCAGGTTTCGCCCGATGCCGTTACGCGCACCATCGGCGAAGGTCAGCCCATCCCCTCCGACCAGATGGGTCTCGACATCGGTCCCAAGTCGGTCGAACTCTTCAACGAGGAAATCGGCAAGGCCAAGACCATCGTCTGGAACGGCCCCATGGGTGTCTTCGAAATGCCGCCCTTCGCTGCCGGAACGCGCAAGGTCGCACGCGCCGTCGCTGACAACGCCGGAGCAACGTCAATTGTCGGTGGCGGCGACAGCGTAGCAGCCGTCAAGGCCGCCGGCGTCGAAGACAAGATCACACACATCTCGACCGGCGGCGGAGCGTCACTCGAATTCCTGGAAGGCAAAGTCCTTCCCGGCGTCGAAGCTCTGACGGCAAAGAAGTAAGAAGTAACGCCACGGCTCGAGCGGATTTTCCGGGTTTTTTCCAAAAGAAAATCCGTGTCAATCCGTGTAATCCGTGGCGATTTTTGTTTTAGAAGGCATTCATGGCTCGCAAAAAACTTATCGCAGCAAACTGGAAGATGTACAAAACTCCCGAGCAAACCAAGGCTTTCTTCTCCGCCTTCCTGCCGCTCGTCTGGGAGCACACTCGCGACGAAATCGTAATCTGTCCTCCGTTCATCAACATCCCGGCCGCCATCGAAGCCGCCAGCGGTTCGCCCGTCGGCATCGGCGCGCAAAACATGTATTGGGAGCGTGAAGGCGCCTTCACCGGCGAAACCTCCATCGACATGATCTCCGCCGCCGGATGCTCCCACGTCATCATCGGACACTCCGAACGCCGCCAATACTTCGGCGAGACCGACGACACCGTCAACAAGAAGCTCAAGGTCGCACTCGACGCCGGAATCACTCCCATCGTCTGCGTCGGCGAAGTGCTCGAAGAGCGCGAAGCCGGTATCACCGACGACGTCCTCCGTCGCCAATGCAACATCTGTTTCCGTGGCATCTCAGGTGAGCGCGCCGCGCGACTCGTTGTCGCCTACGAACCTGTGTGGGCGATCGGTACCGGCAAGACCGCCACACCTCAGATCGCGGCCCAGGCCCACCTGACCATCCGCGCCGAAGCCGCCAAAGCCTTTGGCAAGGAATTCGCCGAGGGCATGCGCATCCTCTACGGCGGCAGCGTCAAGCCCGACAACGCCAAAGCCATGATGTCAGAAACAGAAATCGACGGCGCTCTCGTCGGCGGCGCCAGCCTCGACCCCGCCAACTTCTCGAAGATCGTGAAGTACTGAACCAGCACTTGGCAGTTTGCAATTAGCAGCCAGTCTGAGAAGTGATTCCGA
>DASTGW010000321.1:0-15623 GCA_035718705.1 Terriglobales bacterium
GTGCGATTTTTCCGCCGCAGAATGGCTCCCGAAGTTAGCGCCACAACAGAGCACCTGATTAGCAACACAGCTCACGTCAACACCGCTTGAGCGAATAGCTAAGAGCTAACAGCTTCCTATGGCAGACGAACAGAATCCGAATAATCAAATTCCCCTTGGCGGCGGCGACGGTGGCGGCGGTATTCTCGGTCCCGGCGCGGCGAACATTCAGCCCATCAACATTGAAGAGGAGATGCGGCGATCGTATCTCGACTATTCCATGTCGGTCATCATCGGCCGCGCGCTGCCTGATATTCGCGACGGACTGAAGCCGGTGCATCGGCGCATCCTGTACGCGATGCACGACATGGGCGTGCTGCACAACAAGAAGTACATGAAGTGCGCCGGTGTCGTCGGCGAATGTTTGAAGAAGTATCACCCGCACGGCGATTCCGCCGTATACGACGCGTTGGTGCGACTGGCGCAGTCGTGGAGCTTGCGCTATCCGCTGATCGACGGCCAGGGCAACTTCGGTTCTGTGGATGGCGATCCGCCCGCGGCGTATCGATACACCGAGTGCCGGCTGATGGCCATTGCCGAAGAGTTGATGGCCGACATCGAAAAAGAAACCGTGGACATGGTCGAGAACTTCGACAATTCCACAATCGAGCCAGCGGTTCTGCCGACAAGAATTCCTAACCTGCTGATCAATGGTTCAAACGGAATCGCGGTCGGCATGGCGACGAACATCCCGCCGCATAATCTGACCGAGATCGTCGATGCGACGATCACGCTGGTCAACAATCCGAAAGCCGGATTACTCGACCTGTTGAAGTTCGTGCAAGGACCGGACTTCCCGACCGGCGGCTTCATTCACGGCAAGGGCGGCATCGTCGACGCGTATAAATCCGGCCGTGGCCGTTTCATGATGCGCGCTAAGGCGGCAATCGAAAACATCTCGGGCGGACGCCAGGCGATCGTTGTCACCGAAATCCCGTACCAGGTGAACAAGTCGACGCTGATCAAGCGCATCGCCGAACTGGTGACGAACAAGGTTGTCGACGACATCAGCGATGTGCGTGACGAGAGCGATCGCGAAGGCATGCGCATCGTGATCGAACTGAAGCGCGGCGCCGAAGCGCAGATCGTGCTCAACCAGCTCTACAAGCACACCTCGATGCAAGAGAGCTTCAGCATGATCTTCCTCGCCGTGGCCAACGGACAGCCCAAGGAAATGGGGCTGGTGGAAGCGCTGCAGCACTTCATCAATCACCGCATCGACGTCGTACGCCGCCGCACGGCATTCCTCTTGCAGAAGGCACGCGACCGCGAGCACATCTTGGAAGGCTACAAGGTCGCGCTCGATCACATTGACGCTGTCATCGCCATCATCCGTGGCAGCAACGACCGCGCCAACGCCCGCGAAAACCTGGTCAACTACTTCGCCGGCAAGAAGATCGACATCAACCTGACCGGCCGCGCGCCAAAGCTCGATGCCGACAAGCCGTTCACGACCAAGCAGGCCGACGCGATTCTCGAACTGCAATTGCATCGTTTGACGCGACTCTCGATCGACGAAATCGTGAAAGAGTTGACGGCGATCAAGGACGAAATCGCCGAGTACGAATCGATCCTGGCTTCGGAAGCGAAGCTTCGCCGGGTGATCGTGAAAGAACTTGAGGAGATCAAGAAGCAGTACGGCGATGCTCGTCGCACTGAGATCGTCGACGAGACGACGGAGATCAAACTCGAGGACTTGATTGTCGATGAGCAGGTCGCGGTCACGATCAGCCACAACGGATACCTCAAGCGCACTGCCATAACGACGTATCGTTCGCAGCGCCGGGGCGGCACCGGCCGCAAGGGCATGAGCACTCGCGAGGAAGATTTCGTCGAGAAGCTCTACGTCCCGAGCACGCACGATTACCTGCTGGTCTTCACCAACACCGGCCGCGTGTACTGGCTCAAGGTGTACGAGATCCCGGACGTCGGCGCTGCTGGAAAGGGCAAGCACATCGGCAACCTGGTTGCGCTGCAGCCGGGTGAGTCGGTGAAAGCCTTCCTGCCGGTCCGCGATCTTGAGAAGGAAAACGAGTACGTGTTCTTTGTCACCCGTCAGGGTACGGTGAAGAAGACGGCGCTTAAGGACTTCTCGAACGTGATGTCGAAGGGCATTATCGCGATCGGTATCGACAAGGAAGACGAACTTGTGGCCGCGCAGCTTACCGACGGCAACCAGATCATCTTCCTGGCCACGCACGACGGCATGGCCATCCGCTTCGACGAAGAAGACGTCCGCGTGATGGGACGCCCAGCGTACGGTGTCCGAGGTATGGACCTCGACAAGAAGGACTACATCGTCGGAATGGCCGTGACGCCCAAGGAGAACAAGAAGTCGAAAAAGGGTGACGGTAAAGCCGATGACGTCTGCCGCATTCTATCCGTCACCGAGAACGCCTACGGCAAACGCACCGATGTGGACGAGTATCGTCTGCAGTCGCGCGGCGGCAAGGGCGTCATCAACGTGAAGACCACCGAGCGCAATGGCAAGGTCGTTTCGATCATGCTGGTAACGGAGAGCTCCGAGGTGATGGTGATCAGCCAATACGGCAAGATCCTGCGCACCGATACGGAGCAAATCCGCGCGGCTGGACGTTCAACGCAGGGCGTGCGGTTGTTGAACCTTGAAACGGGGGATCGCGTTGCTGCGGCGGTGGTGATCCCGAACGAAGAGGACGAGACGGAGCCGACATTGATTCAATAGAAATGAAGGAGAAACATTTGAGGGGCGGCCGCGACGGCTGCCCCTTTTTCTTTTTAGGAAGCCTGGGCTGCAACGGCGTGCAGCGGTAAGGTAAGGCTGAAGACCGTTCCCTTTCCACTACGGCTACGAACACGCAGCTGCGCGCCATGTTTCTCAAGAATGCTCGAGGTGACCCAGAGGCCGAGCCCGGTGCCGGTGTCCTGCTTGGTGGTAAAGAATGGTTGAAAGATCTGCTTTTGCGTGGACTTGCTCATCCCTTCGCCAGTGTCGGCAATGGTGACGCGGACGAAAGACGAACGCAAGCCTTCAGGCTTGACGCTCAACACAAGGCGTCCGCCGGAGCCGAGAGCGTCGAGAGCGTTGCTGATGAGATTGGTGAACACCTGCTGCATCTCGCCCGAATAACAATGCACCAGGGGAGAAGGCCGATAGCGTTTTTCGATCGCGATTCCGAGCGAACGAACACGAGTTTCATAAAAGAAGAGAACCGAGTCGAGCAACTCGGCCATCGACACCTCGCTCGGCAGAGTCGACTGGCGATAGAACTTGAGACTCTTGCTGGCGATGTGCGAAAGACGCTGCAATTCTTTGTCCGCGATGTCGAGCAACTGCTTGGCATTCCCGGACATTCCGGGGTCCACCTTAGCGAGGTACAAAAGGTTCGTAACCGCTTCCAGCGGATTATTAAGCTCGTGCGAGATACTGGCCGCCAATCTTCCTGTCGCGGCAAGCTGTTCGGCACGGCGTAACGCCTGCTCGCTCTTCTTCTCTTCGGTGGTGTCGCGAACATAAACGACCAAGCCTCCCGGAGAGGGGAACACACGATGAGAAAACCAGCGCTGCCAGGGAGCGTAAAGGTTTTCAAATTCCAGGGGAATCTGTTGCAACAATGACTTGCGCAGATTGTGCTCGAATTCCGTCCCCTTCAGAGCGGGGAAAAGATCAAAAATATTCCTGCCGATCTGCTGCTCGCGAGGAAGTTCCGAAATTTTTTCGGCGGCCGCATTCATATACGTGACGCGGAAATCGGCGTCGTACATCCAAAAACCGTCGCTGATCTGTTCGATCGATTCGGCTGCCTGCCGCTGACTTTCCCGCAGTTGCTCGCGCAGCGCATTCTGCTGCTCCAGTGCGTCGCGCCGGAACCTGGCGATCCGGATATGCGAATCAACGCGCGCGATGAGTTCTCGAGCAGTGAAGGGCTTCACAAGGTAGTCATCGGCGCCGGCTTCCAGTCCTTCGATGCGGGACTCTTCCCCCGCTCGCGCGGACAACAAGACGACAGGAACCAACTGTGTCGGCTCATGCTTGCGCAACTGAGAGAGCAGTTCGAATCCATCCATCTCCGGCATCATGACGTCGGAAAGGACAAGGTCAGGTGGATCTGCAAGAGCTCGCTCAAGTGCCTCCCGACCATTGGTCGCCGTCTCCACGACAAATAGTTGAGAGAGGAGGCGCTCCACGTATTCACGCATATCGCGATTGTCGTCAACCAGTAACACGCGGCCGTGAGCTTTGGGGGAGGAGTCAGTCAGGTTGGCGAGCGAGCTAAGCGTCAGATCATTATCAATCTCGCTTTGTTCGGCTCCGGGAAGCCAGGTGAGCGCTTCCTGAACGTAAGCTGAGGCACCGGTCAGCCCCGACTGGGAACGCCGCGCGGAACGAACGCGATCCGCAGGCAGGTGAGAAGCGCCATACGGAATGCGGACACGGAACTCAGTTCCCTTGCCAAGTTCGCTCTCGACCGAGATCGTGCCGCCGTGCATCTCGACCAGTTCCTTGACCAGGGCGAGGCCGATACCGCTGCCTTCGTGGGTCCGTCGCTGCGCTCCGTCAATTCGGCGGAACCGTTCAAAGAGGTGAGGGATTTCAGATTCGGCGATGCCGGTTCCTGTGTCGCGGACACCCAATTCGAAATAGCCGTCGCGATCCCGAACGTTGACGTCAATGCTCCCTTGGAAAGTCGACTTCAGCGCGTTGGAGAGAAGGTTCAGCACAATCTTTTCCCACATCTCGCGGTCGACGTACACCGGTGCGGAAATCGGATCGCTGTGCATCGTCAGCTGCAGTCCAGCCCGATCGACAGCGGAACGAAACACGCTGGCCAGTTCCAAGGTGAAGGAAGGGATGTCAAGCGGTTCGAAATTAGCCTGCACTCGGCCGGCTTCAATACGGGAGAAGTCCAACAAAGCGTTCACCAGCTTCAGCAGGCGAATCGAGTTGCGATGAAGCAAATCCAGGCGTTGACGATTTACGTCAGCCGTGCGCGGATCGTTCAGCGCGTCTTCGATTGGCCCTAACATCAAAGTTAAGGGGGTGCGTAATTCATGGCTGATATTGCTGAAGAACGCGGTCTTGGCGCGATCCAACTCGGCTAGGGCTGCGGCTCGCTGGCGCTCAACCTCATAGGCTTGGGCGTTGGAGATGGCCGAGGAGATTTGCCCAGCGAGTAAACCCAGGAAACCGCGGTAGTTGTCGTCAAGAATGCGGAACGGATTCAAGCCGACAACGAGGATGCCGCCAAGATTCGTCTGGCCACTTCCCTGAATGTGCACTCCCGCCGCATAAGCCGGAGCCCGATCCCAGTCGCCGTGCGGCAGATCATCGTAAGAAGAAAGCTCGTGAATGATCACCCCGTCAGCTTCGATCGCCTCGCAGAACGGCCAGTCAGAATCACTCTGCAACGAAACGGTCTCCTTCACCAGCGGGTGATTGCGACCGATGCCGGAAGTGGCAGCGAGAGTGGCTGTTTTGCAATCGTGGTCGAGCAAATACAACATCGCGAAGGGCATATCGCGCCGGTTACTGCGCATGGCCAGGGCGGACAATTCACAAGCTTCCGGAGCGGTTCGAGCCGTGGACGTGGTGGATGCGAGTTCGCGCAGAGTGGAGATCTGCCGTTCGCCGATGATCCGAAGGGTGTCGTCTGTGTTCGCGCAGAGAATACCGCCGGTGCCACCCTGATCGTTGGGCACTGGACTGTAGGAGAACGTGTAATACGTTTCTTCCGGATAGCCATTGCGCTCCATGATGAGCAGCAAAGCTTCGTCGTAGGTGCCTTCTTCGGTATTCATGGCGGTTTCGACACGAGGCGCAACCTGTGTCCAAATTTCTCGCCAGACGGCCGATGCCGGCTGCCCCAGCGCCCACGGATGTTTACCGCCGAGGATGGAGCGGTAGGCGTCGTTATAGAGATTGATCAGATCATCGCCCCACCAGACGAACATGGGCTGACGCGAAGTAAGAAGAATGCGAACACAAGTGCGCAGGGATTGTGGCCACTGATCGACGGGGCCAAGCGGAGTGTTCGACCAATCGATCTGGCGCATGCGGGCGCCGAGGTCTCCGCCACCAGCGAGCAGGTGCAGCGAGTCACTTTGAAGATCAGGGTCAGGTTTTCCCACGCGCATTTGGCCAGCGGAATAGGGTTCAGCGAGTAAGCCCTCTTAAGATGCAGGGGTGATTATCCGAGTTGCCGTAGGCTCAAATGTCTCGTGGCGGTCGACAACGCCGAGCAGCAAAAAGCCGCGGACGAATCCGCGGCTTCTTGAGAAAGCTATTGCTAACGGCGACGTCCGCCCTTCTTCGCGGACTTCTTGGCGCCCCCTTTTTTGGCGGACTTCTTCGAAGAGGACTTCTTGGCAGCCTTCTTTGTGGCTTTTTTTGCAGCTTTCTTGGGAGCTGCTTTTTTCGCGGACTTCTTCGCAGCCTTCTTGGCAGCCTTTTTGGGGGCAGCTTTCTTAGCCGCTTTCTTGGGTGCAGCCTTCTTGGCGGCTTTCTTCGGAGGAGCTTTCTTGGCAGGAGCGGGAGCAGGCTTCGATCCTTCGTCCGCCATTTCGTCTTCCTCCAGGCCTTCGTCGGAACGCATAGCGCCGCCAGTGCTGTTGCCGGAAACGCTGCTGGTCATCGGAGATTCTTCTTCTTCCTCTTCGTCCTCCAGATCTTCTTCTTCCTCGTCAGCGGATTCATCGTACATATCGTTATCGTTGAAATCGTCCATATCATCATCACGGCCGTATAGCGTCTCGTCGTAGAAACTCATCATTCCTCCTGGTTTGGGCGCACTCGCAGTCAGCTTCCGCGAGCTATCTATGGCCCTAGGCAAGGCCCAAAACGGTCTTGCAGAGGCCCGCGGTTGGCGCGGAAAACAAAGATCATTACTGCCGAAATCGGCGCGGATTATAGCACACGCAAAATCGCATCGATGCAATCAAATCGTGAACTGCTGAGCGTTGGAGTTTAATTCGGGACGAAAAGTTAGCTTCTATTCGCCGGAGTGCACGATCAACACATCACCAGCACGAAGGTGAGCAGCATTGTGATTAATGCGGCGCAGTGACTCGACGCTCGTGTTGTAAGTTTCTGCGATGCTGGTGAGTGTTTCGCCCTTGCGTACCTTGTGGCGGACGGTCCTGGCACGGCTCTTGGCGGAAGCTTGTAACGTGCTCTTTCTGCTGGACTTACTTCGACTGGCCACGACGGTTTCAGACGGTTCGCGACCTGCAACCGGACGATAAATTCGCAGTGTGCGCCCGGCCTTCAGCGTGTTGCCCTTGAGATGATTCCAACGGCGCAATTTCTCCGCGGGTACGCTGAAATCATCGGCCACGGAAAGGACGGTATCCCCTTTGCGCACTTTGTAGATCGTAGGACGCTTCGCAAATGCGAGACCTTCTGACTCGACTGAGCGACGCGCAGACACCGGAATGATCAGCCGCGATCCGGCACGCAGATCATCTTCCATGCTCACATTGTTCACCTGAGCAATCGATGATGCCGTGGTCTTGTACTGACGGGCAATCTCTCCCAGTGTCTCGCCGGTGGTTACCTTGTGATAGCGCCAATAAACTCGCATGTCGCGGGGAATGGCAGCCATCGTTTGCTGGAAGCGGTCCGCCGAGCCAATCGGCAACCGGAGGTTGTAAGTGCCATCTTTAGGAGTGGTGAGTCGCAGCAGTGCAGGATTCAGCTCCTGCAAAGTTGCAAGAGAACTATCCACCACTTCGGCCACCAGTCGGAGATCCACCGGGTAATCAACTTTTACCGTGTCGTAATGCATCGGCGGATCGCTTTGCAGATGCTCGAGTCCGTACTGCCCCGGGTTCTTGGCCATGATGGTGAAGGCCAGGATGATCGGCACATAGTTCTTGGTTTCCGCTGGTAGTACGTTGCGTTTATAGAGTTCCCAGAAGTCGGCGTAACCCGTGCGTTGAACCGCGCGTTGCACATTGCCGGGGCCGGAGTTGTAGGCGGCCATGGCGAGATACCAATCGCCAAACTGATTGTAGAGATCCTTCAAGTGGCGAGCGGCGGCACGGGTGGACTTCTCGGGATCCTGGCGCTCATCTACCCACCAGTTCCTTGACAAGCCATATCCAGAGCCGCGGCTGGCCATGAACTGCCACATGCCGCGAGCACCCGCGTGCGAAAGCGCAACCGGATGAAAACCCGATTCCGCTTCGGCCAGGTAAATCAGGTCCTGAGGGACACCTTCCTCGGCAAGAATGCGGCGAATCATGGACTCGTAGCGCCCGGACCGAACCAGGGCGTGCTCCATGTAGCCGCGCCCCTTGGTGGAATAGTAATTAATGTAGCTGGCGACGTAATCGTTCAGGACGAGCGGCAAATCCGACCTGGTGTTCTTGATTTCGACTTCGGCCTTGGCCTTAATGCCTGGATCAACAGGGAACGTAGCGTCGTTGGCTTCGTCGATCGGTGCCGGCTCGGAGGTCTGGGCGGTGAATCCGTCGCCCTGTTTTAATGCCTGTAGTTCCAGGCCGTGAACGGCTTCTACGATCTTGTCGAATTCGTCTTCCAGGCGCTCATCGGCACGGACACCGTCAGGATAACTAAGGAGTACGTTAAACGCCTTGTCGAAGCTGGCCTTTGCCTGGTCGAGATGGCCGGCACGATAATTTGCCTGCCCATCCTGGAATTCCTTTTCAGCGCGGGAGATCAGTGCTTCGACGGGGTCGGTCTTGGGAACCAGCTTTTCCTGGATCTTAGGAGCGGAAGAGGCTTCCGGGGCGGTGGCGAGAGTCGGCGCGTTCGCCTGCCTGGGGGGGACAGCCGCAGTCTTCTGCGTCTTGGAGGGCTCGCATGCCGTCAGCCCTAAAAGGGCGGCTCCTGCGATTACCCAGACAACGAAACGAGGACCCATTCTCGCGGTTTTCCTACCCCTTAAAACTTGACCCCAATTCTTAGACGACACTACTCAGAAATCGTACTATCGGGCTTCTTTAAGGGTCAATGCAACAAACGACTTAGCGAGTAATGTCCGGGTGACCACTACCCTTCGGTTTGCTATTTACAAAATTGTTACTAGTAGGCATTACAACATTACCAGCGAAGCACTGGATTTTTGGTCTGATGGCTTTGCCTGCAGAGACGTTGCCGTCCGGCGCTGCTGCTGCTGCCGAGTTTCCCCTTCTGGCAGTCGTCAGGCTGCTATAATTCGGCCACTCGAGAAGGCCTTCGCCAGCCAGATCACAGCTCCTTTCCACTTCCTCTGGACTGCGCTCGCCTTACGCTCAGTGGGTGAGAGGGATGAGAATCGATCCCGATCTTCCGACTTCCAATGCTCCCGACTTCAGCGCTACCGCCTCGTCTGCCGAACTCTTAGCCAACGGAGAGACGGTCGGCAAATACCGCATCCTGAATTGTCTGGGCATGGGCGGAATGGGAGTGGTGTATAAGGCACTCGACATCCAATTGCAGCGAGTGGTCGCGCTCAAGTTTCTTCCCGAGAAAATGGGGCAGCGACAGAAAGAAACTCGCGCGCTGCTCCGCGAAGCGCGGGCCGCCTCGGCTCTCGACCATCCGAACCTCGGAGTCATGTATGGCGTGGAGGAATCACCAACCGGTGCTCCTTTCATCGTCATGGGCTTTTACGACGGCGAAACGCTGGCACAACGCATCCAGGTGCGTCCGCTTCCGTTGGCCGAAGCACTGGCCCTGGCGCGGCAAATCGCCTGCGGCCTCGATTACGCACACGAACACCACGTGCTGCACGGCGACATCAAGCCTTCTAACATCTTGATCACCCGCGATGGCGTTGTGAAGATCGTTGACTTCGGTCTGGCGCGGAAGACGACCACCACCGCCGCGACGCAGACCGGCGGCATGGGCGGGACAGTGGGGTATGTATCTCCCGAGCAGACTCTGGGGAAGGTCATCGACCAGCGCAGCGACATCTGGTCGCTTGGCGTCGTCTTCTTCCAGATGATCACCGGCCAGACGCCGTTCGCCCGTGAGAGTGCAGGCAATACGTTGCTGGCGATCTTGAACGAGCCGCCGTCCCACATGGACCTGGTGCCGGAGTCGGTCCGGCCATTGATCTACAAATCGCTCGCGAAGTCGCCCGCGCAGCGATATCAAACCTGTAAAGATTTCCTCGCGGATCTGAGTGGCATTGATGGCTCCAGTGCGCCTGCACCTCGAACCCAGCGTGATCTTAAGAAAGTTGCAGAGGCCGCGTCCAAGAGCACACTTAAGCTGCCCGGCGCCACTAAGCGGACGCCGATTCTGTGGACAGTTGTGGCAGCCGTTTTGCTAATCGCCTTATCACTCATTCCATCAGTGCGGTCCAGGCTCTTTGCCGGCACTCAGCAGAAGCATATCGCTGTGCTTCCGTTCGAAACTCGTGGCGATACCTCGAATGAAGCTCTTTCTGACGGGATCATGGACACCCTGACCAGCCGTCTCTCCAATCTCGATGTCGGAGACCACTCGATGTGGGTAGTGCCGGCGAGTGAAGTTCGAAGGAAGAAGATCTCCGATCCAGTAGCGGCTCAGAAGGAGTTTGGCGCGAATTTGGTGGTAACTGGAAGTATCGTTCGCGACGCTCAAAACGTGCAGCTCACGGTGAACCTGATCGATCCCAAGAAGATGCGGCAAGTGGGTTCGGCCGTATTGAACGACGCCGCGGGAAACTTCTCGTTGCTGCAACAAGACGCCGTTGCGAGACTGGCGCAGTTGATGAAGGTGAAGCTCACGCCCGAGATGGCAGCACGTGGCGAGGGGGACGCGGCGCCAGCGGCCTACGAGAGTTATCTAAAAGCTGTCGGCTACATGCAGCGGTGGGATAAGCCCGGCAATCTGGAATCCGCGATTTCACTCTTCCAACAAGCGACCGCGACAGACCCGCGATTCGCGTTGGCTTATGCGTCGCTAGGCGAGGCTTATCGCCTGAAATTCAAGTCGGTTTCTGATCCTAAATGGATGGACCTGGCTGCCGAGAGCGCGAAGCGCGCGGCAGAGATCAATACCCAGTTGCCTGCGGTGCACGTGACGCTAGGAAGAATCCATGCAGAATCGGGCAAGAATGAACTTGCCTTGCAGGAGTTCCAGCAGGCGTTGCAACAGGATGCTCGCAATGCCGATGCTCTGCTCGGGATGGCTGCGGTGTACGAAAAGAGCGGACGTGTGACCGATGCAGAAAATACGTTCAAGCGTGCTGCGTCCTTGCGGCCGGATTACTGGGACGGGTTCAACAAGCTAGGAGCTTTTTACTTTCGTCAGCAAAATTACGCTGCTGCCGAACAGCAGTTTCGACGGGTAATTGAACTCACCCCTGACAACGCTCAGGTTTACAGCAACCTTGGAGTCGCATTACAGAACCAAAAGAAGTACTCAGATGCCGAAGCAGCATTCCAACGTTCTATTGCGCTCAGTCCCACGTATGCGGCCTATACAAACCTCGGTAATTTTTATTGGGAGCAGAATCGTTTCGCCGACTGCGCGGCAATGACGGAACAGGCGCTGAAACTGAACGACAAGGACTACCGTACCTGGGGTAATCTCGCGCTTGCTTACGATTGGTTGAATCTGAAAACGAAAGCCGAAGATGCCTACCGCCGCGAACTTGAACGGCTTGAACCTGAATTCAAACTTAAACCCGACGAGCCCACCCTTCAGTCTGAACTGGCAATCGTTTACGCAAAACTCGGAGAGTCTAAGAAGTCGCTGCCCCTGATTAGGGCCGCACTCGCGCGGGCTCCGAAGAATCCCCGCATCCTCGTAGATGCCGGTGAAACCTATGAAGTTCTGGGTCAACGAAACACGGCAATTCGCTATGTGGAAGAGAGTATTAAGCGTGGGTGGCAGATCGACGAAGTCCGGCGTAACCCTAACCTGCAGAAGTTGATCAAAGATCCGTCATTCCACGCTTCTGAAACACAGGCTCGACTAACCAGAGAATAGAGAGGAGATGGAAATGAGTTCACCAGCGCCACTTGCTTCAGGACAGCCAGCGACAAAAAACACCACCGTTCACTGCAGTGGTGGAAACTGCTACATGGACGGACTTCACCAGGATAAGCATGGCAAGATTGACATCTCGAGCCCCGATGCGGATGTTTGCTTGTCCTTCAATCCGGTTTCACTGCTCGAAAGCTATCCTTCGAATCCGGCAACGATCAAGAAAGGCAAGAAGATCACGGTCCAGGTTGGTGCCACGAAGGGTACGGTGAATGTGACGCCCACCCAAGGACCTTGCCCCCAAGTGCAACAGATCGGTACGAACAGTCCGCACCAGATCATTGTTGAGAGCGCGCAGATCACGGCTGGTGGTACGCCGCAAGCCAGTCCCAATCAAATCATCATCGACTAATGCCGATTGAACCCTTGGGGAGGGCTCGGGCCAGGAGATATTGCCCTCAAGGTTGTTGGCCGCCTGAAACGGCGGCCTTTTTCTTTCGCATCCGATCACGTATTCTCGTGCGCCATGCGACGACTGCTGATCAGTTTGTTAGTGCTGACCACTCTGGCCAATGCGCAGAGCACTCATGGCATCCTGCTGGAGAACCTCAGCTGGGACGAAGCCGAGCGCGTGCTCACTCCCGACACAGTCGTGGTGATTGCATTGGGCGCGGAATCAAAAGAGCACGGAAAGCATCTGCAGCTCAACAACGACTTTTTGATGGCGGAATACTTCAAGCGGCGAGTGCTCAAGGCCTCCCCTGTCGTTGTTGCGCCTACGATCAATTACAACTTCTATCCTGCTTTCGTTGAGTACCCCGGTTCGACAACGCTACGGTTCGAGACCGCTCGCGACATGGTGGTCGACATCGTGAGATCGCTCTCTCATTACGGGCCGCGGAAGTTCTACATCCTGAACACCGGCGTTTCCACGAAGCGGCCACTGCTGGAAGCCCAGAAGCTTCTCTCCGCGGAGCAGATCGAGATGAGGTTCACCGACCTCAGCCGGTTCGAGGAACTCGAGAAGAAAGTACGGACATCGGGCGGTACTCACGCCGATGAAATCGAAACTTCAATGATGCTCTACATTGCGCCGAAGACGGTGAAAATGAAGAAAGCTGTCCGCGACCTCAACGCCGAAAAATCGGGACCGCTTACCCGAGACCCGAAAGGAACCGGTGTGTATTCGCCAACGGGAGCGTGGGGAGACCCCACGCTGGCGACGCGAGCAAAAGGCAAGGTCGTTGTGGAAGGAATGGTGACTGCGATCTTTAAGGAGATAGAAGATCTCCGTCGGTTCACTTGGCCGCGTTAGCGGCTCTTCAGCACGTTCCGTCGCTGACCTTCACCGATATGCACCGCAACGCAGCGCCTACCAGGTAAATCGATCCGGTCACCACTATGACTCCGTCTTTCTCCGCCAACTCCCGCGCCTTCTCAATCCCATCTCGAACCGACGTGGCGGGAACAGCTTCAGTTCCCGTCCGCGCCGCCGCTTCCACCATCTCTGCCACCGAAGCGGTGCGGGGATTGTCGACCTCCGTCGCCACCACGTGATCCGCAATAGGAAACAGTATCTGCGTGATGTCGTGAACGGCCTTGTCACGCAGCACACCGAACAACAGCGTGATTTTGCGACCCTCATAACGATCCGACAATGCAGACCGCAAAGCCCAGGCGCCCGCCGGATTATGCGCCACATCGAGCACCATCTCCGGATACCCCTCTGCCGCCGCAATCACCTGGAAGCGCCCGGGCCATTTAGTTTCGCGAATCCCACGCTCAACATCGGACGCGCTGAGTCGCACGCCTGCAAGGTTCAGCTGTTCCGCCGCTGTAATGGCGAGCGCAATGTTCCGCATTTGATGACGTCCCACCAATGGCGAATCGACTTCAATGTCGTTGCCCATCACGCGCAGCGGATAGCGATTCTTGGCGCCCCAGTCCGCGGCCGGCGTCATGGAGGGCACATATTGCGACGCGCTGATCGCTCTCGCGTGGCGTTCCATCGCCGTCCGCCCGATTACGTCATTCGCTTGCGGATGCTGCGGCAAAGTCACCAGCAGTCCTCCTTCATGGATGATGCCTGCCTTCTCGGCCGCGATCTCGGCAATCGTGTTGCCCAGGAATTTCTGGTGATCCAGATCGATGTCCGAAATCACCGACACCACCGGCTCCACCACGTTCGTCGCGTCGAGCCGTCCGCCCATGCCGACTTCGAGCACGGCGATCTCGACCCCCGCAGAAGCGAAGTGCAAGAACGCCATCGCCGTCAGCATCTCGAAGAAACTCGGATGCCACGGAAGAGCACTATTAGCTATTAGCGCCTGGCACTTGGCTTCGACCTTGCCGTAGACGGTAGCGAAATCCGGATCGCTAATCTCAGTCCCATCCACACGGATCCGCTCGTTCACCCGCACCAGGTGCGGCGAGGTATAGAGACCCGTATTGTGACCTGCCGTCCGCAAAATCGACGCCAGTGTCGCCGCCGTCGATCCTTTGCCGTTCGTTCCGGCAATCAGGACCGACTTGAAGCTGTTCTGAGGATTGCCGAGCGCCTCCAGCAGCACGCGCATGTGGGCCAGGTCGAATTTGTGGGAGGGCGTATGGGCCAACTCGTGCCCAAGCTCATACAGCGCGGAGACTACGGATTCATACGTCATCACAGGCGTAATCGCCGATTATAAGCAATCAACGCAACAGGTCATGTTGAGCGCAGCGAAACATCTCTGTATTTGCGCCAGCTTGACGGACCGCCTTCGACAAACCCCGTCGCCATCAGTATCATGTCCATTCGCCCACCGGTTGGCGAACGACCAACACCCAACAACTAACGACTGACTTTCGTGCGATTTCTTTTACTCAGCGATATACACGCCAATCTCGACGCCTTCGAAGCTTGTCTTGCCGCAGCTCCGGCCTGTGAGGTTGTCGCCAACTTGGGCGACATCGTCGGCTACGGCGCCAATCCCAACGAGGTCCTCGACAAATCGCGCGCCTTGGGAAAGCTGTTCGTTCGCGGCAATCACGACAAAGCCTGCGCCGGTATTGCTGATGTGCGCGGTTTTAACCAGGTAGCCGCTGCTGCCGTGGTCTGGACGCACCACACGCTTACTCCCGACAACCTCGCGTGGCTCAAAGCACTTCCGCAGGGACCGCTGCTTCTCACTCCGCTCGACGACGTGCAGATCGTGCATGGCTCCCCGCGCGACGAAGACGAATATCTCCTCGTTTCCGATCATGCCGCCGTCTCAGCATTTACCACCGACGTCACCCTCACCTTTTTCGGACACACCCATATGCAGGGCGGTTTCCTTATTGCCGACGATAAGGAGCAGACCTTCCGTCCTGCCTACTCCGGCAATGATGGCGACGTGAAATTCGAAATGCAGTTGGAGAAAGACGGGAAGTACCTGATCAACCCAGGCTCGGTCGGCCAGCCGCGCGATGGCGACTGGCGCGCTGCGTTTGCCGTCTACGATTCCGATCGCCACAGCGTCACGTTCTATCGTGTGGGCTACGACATCGCCAAAGCCCAGGAGCGCATCCGCGCCGCCGGACTCCCCGATCGCCTGGCCGACCGCCTTACGCAGGGGCGTTAGTTTCCGCAAAACTCCTCAGCACGGCCGCACCGCAAAAAATCACACTGCAAGTAACCTGTCGCTGTGACTAAAGATTGGTG
>DASTGW010000322.1:0-5674 GCA_035718705.1 Terriglobales bacterium
AAGCGTGAGTATTCCGCGATATTCGCCGTCCAACAGACCTCCTTCGGCGGGATCGAAGAGAAGTTCGAGGGTATGAGTCTGACGGCCCTGACGGTTTTCTGCTCGTATCGGGACATTGATCAGCACGACCCGCGAATTGGCAGAGAAGTACCGGAAGTCGGAGTTGTCGACCCGAATTGAAAGCTTGGCAGATTGTTGGCCTTTGGATGAATTGGTAGCGGTGATGCGGAAGGATTGCGTCTCTTGAGGATCCAGGTTCCAAGTGACCTCGAACTGGACGGGAGAAGTTCGCTGCTGGCTTCCTGAGACCGTGATCAGGAAGGGAATCAGCGGTTCCCGCACCTTAACTGTGCCAGGGAGGCGCGCGGTGAGTGAGATAGCAGCGGTGGCATTGAGTTGCGCGTTCGTACTGTTCGGAAGCAGACAAAGCGTTACTGGAAGTGCTTTCCGCAGAATTCTTCGGCTCAATGTGCTCACAGTCTTGCAATCGGCAATATTGAGCGATTCGTGAATGCAGGATTCGGATTGCGAGACGGCCTATCGTGGTGCGATGAAGTTGTAACAAGGCTTGTCCAGTTACGGTGGGTACTCGGTAGCAAGGCTAGGAACTTGTATTGGGTGCAACGGTAACGTAAAAGTCAGGTATTCAGGGGAGCAGTCATGTGGCGGAATAACGCTCGACTCTCGATGTTCGTTGCCATTTTGGCACTGTGCGGCTGCGGGGGACGAGGTGTCGTCCCGACACAGACCTCCGCCTCAAGTTCCAGTGCCGCTACCCATTCAAATGCAAGTGTGCCCGTGGTGCACCCGTTGGTAGCTCAGGCATCAGGCAATCATTCCGTTACGGCGCAGGCTCCCGTTTCAACGCAAGCGTTGGCCACCAGTACCGTAGTAACAAGACCTGCACGCTCGAACCGGCCTCCCTCAGGAACCATTGCTGTAGTCGTCGATGTCCTTCAGGATCGTCATCCGATCAGTCCGCTGGTCTACGGCGTGAACTTTCCGCCAAGCACCAGCTATATCTCTGACAGCGGCGCAACCTTCGTTCGCTGGGGTGGCAACGCAAGCTCCCGTTACAACTGGAAGAACTTTGATACGAACGCGGCATCGGATTGGTATTTCTCCAACCGGGCGATGGATACAAATCCGCTATACCAGGATTCACTGAACTTCGTCAGCACTATCGCTGGCAGCGGCGCTTCCCCGATTATGACCATTGGCCTTCTGCCTTGGGTAGCAAAAGATGCGAGCAGCGCCAGCTTTTCCGTAGTCAAATATGGCGCACAATGCGGCGTGAATCCTTTTAACACCGACCAAGGCAACGGCCAGTTAACCGATTGTTCCACGAACCTGACCGGCAACGATCCGAATGACGCGCATGTGCCGCTGCTGGATATACCAGATGTCGCTGATCCGGCAAACGCCGTCTATCGCAATCAATGGGTCAACGCGCTGAGTGCGAACTTTGGATCAGCACCCCATTTTTACAACATGGATAATGAGATGGATATCTGGTCGAGTACGCACCGCGATGTCCATCCCGATCCGGTCAATTACCACGAGTTGCGCGGCACCTTCCTCAAAGAAGCAAAGGTCATGAAGGCCTGGGACCCGCAGGCAGTCCTGTTCGGACCCGTGAGTTGCTGCTGGTGGTTCTACTGGAACAGCGCAGCCGGCCCCACTGACAAAGCCTCATACGCAGGTATCGACTTACTGCCCTGGTGGCTGAACGAAATAGCAATTTCCGATCGGGTCGAGAACTTCCGCTCACTCGACGTCTTCGACATTCACGCTTATACCGATAGTCCGGACACCTCGGGATATTCCCTCGCACAGAAACAGGCTCTGACGCTTCGCATCACCCGCGATTGGTGGGATCCGAAATACACCAGCGAATCAAGCTCCATCAATCAGAACTGGGCAACTCAGATGCAGCCCAGGAAGACTGTTCCATTCCGCATTCCGCGCTTGCGCGCCATGCTGAACAACATCTATCCAGGAACCCCGATCGCCATGACCGAGTGGAATGAAGGCTTGGCAGTGTGGGGCAACAGCGCTGGCGATTCCGACTTCGCCACTGCGTTGGCCGATGTGGATGCCTACGGAATACTGGGCCGAGAGCGCGTGTACGCAGCTTCCCGCTGGACCGCCCCCTCTTCCAGTGTGCCTGCTTATCAGGCGTTGAAGTTGTTCCGAAACTATGACGGCGCGCACCATACCTTCGGTTCGACATCGGTTTCAGCAGTCAACTCCGCAGATCCGAACTTCTTCAGCAGTTATGCCTCGGTGGATCCGACCGGCACCACGCTCACGATCCTCCTTGTTAATAAGGATCCGCAGCAAACCATTTCGACCCAACTGCTGTTACCAAATTTCTCGCCCGCCAATGTAACCACATACACCCTCAGCTCGGCCGATCCAACCCACATCGTTGCCTCGACTGTTCAGAGCATGCCTCAGTTCTGGAGCCTGGCGCCCTATTCGGCAACGTTGCTGGTGATTACTGGCTTCTCCAATCAACCCGCTACCGAATGGGACATGAATCCAGACACGATCATGGTCCCAGCCAACGGCATGGTTGACCTGCATCCAAAGATTTTGTCGGGCGGCGGGACGGTCACTCTCACGAACATCCAATCAGACGCCGGCATCTCCTTGACCGCGACTCAACCAAACGTGACAAACTCCCAGACAGGAACCGTCACTGTCACCGCTGGCCCAACTCCCGGTTTCTATCACTACAGCGTTGCGGGAATCGACGCATTGGGCCTGCAGCAAACCCAGAGCGGCTGGATTGTCGTCGGCAATCCGGCAGCTACGTTAAGCAAGATCGGTGATAATCAGACCGCGCCTGCAGGCTCAGTGGTCACGTTTTCTGTGACGCTCGATCCCGGACAGTCAGGCGGAACCGGTACCGGCGCGAGTATCCTCTTTACTGCCGACAGCGGCAGTCTCCCGAATCGTATCGTCCTGACCAGCAACACCAGCCAGGCAAGCACGCAAGTCACTCTGCCCGCTACACCCGGCGTGGTCCACGTGACGGCAGAAGGCCCAATCCCCTTAGGACACCCGGTCGCGACGTTTACCTTTACGGCACAGTAGTCCCGATCAGGAACTAAGCCCACGAGAAATCGTGGGCTTTTTCCATTTGCTGACGCCCTGGGGTGATCACCCAAGCACACGTCTAACCTGGAACACGGGCCCACGTGACTCCTATCACTGAAGCTACACACAAATTGGCCGATTCTGTCCTTGGCTCTGCTGCTGTCCGCAGCCGCTGACAAATCGCTGCAATGCGAAAGAAACCTCGACAGCCCCCATCGCTCTTTCGCTGCGCGCGTCAACCTTATTCCGGACTCCCGCCCGTTCGGTTTGCGGCGACTCACGTCGCCCCGCTTTGGCTGAAAGGACCACTATGGCCACTGCTGCACTGGATCGGCTCGATCAGAAGGAACAGGCCTTCATCGATCAGGTAATCGCGAAACAAGGTTCTCGCCCTGGCGCTCTCCTCGGCATTCTTGAAGCCGTTCAGGACCACAATCCTCACAAGTACCTGCCGCTCGATGTCATGCGCTACATCGCGGATAAGACCGAAATCCCCTTGTCTCACATCTACAGCGTGGTCACCTTTTACGCTCTCTTCAACCTCCAGCCCCAGGGCGACAACACCATCTGTATCTGCCGCGGTACCGCCTGTCACACCCGCGGTTCGCGCAACCTCATGCAGAGCGTCCGCCTGGAACTCGGCCTCGGTGTGGAAGACACCGGAGAAGCCACCGATGGCGATAAAGTCCTGCTCACGACCACGGACAACAAGTTCACCGTCCGCACCGTAGCCTGTTTCGGGCAATGCGCGCTTGCTCCCGTCGTCGAGATCAACCACCGTATCTGCGGACACGTGAACGAACGCACCCTGCAACGCGAGATCGACAACATCGAGCGGGAGAATGACTGATGGGCCGCATAGAGGATATTGGCGCATTTAACGAAGTCCGCGAGCGTGGCCTGGCGCGACTGGTGCCCCCGATCACTCGTATCAGCGTCGGCATGGGAACATGCGGACGCGGCAACGGCGCCGAAGGCGTCTATCACGCCTTCGCCGAAGGCATCGAGCGCAGCGGCGCGGAGATCATCCTCGCCGGAGTCGGATGCTTCGGGCCATGCTTCCAGGAACCCCTCGTCAACGTGCGCCTTCCCGGGGCGCCCATGCTGGTGTTGCACAAAGTCCAGCCCAACGATGTCAATCGCATCCTGCATGACATCTCGGTCGGCCTCGTCACCCCCGATCTCGTCTACTGCAAAATCGAAGAGTGGGACCACCTCACGGCGCACCTGAACTACGGTCACGGATACCCGGAAATTCCTAACTGGAATGAAGTCCCTTTTTTCAAGACACAGAAGAAGATTGTTCTCCGCAACTGCGGCTTCATCAACCCCGATGACATCGAGGAATACATCGCCATCGGCGGCTATCAAGCGCTGTACAAAGTGCTGATTGACGCCAAGCCGGAACTGGTGATCGAGCAGATTAAGGCTGCCAAGCTTCGCGGACGCGGCGGTGCCGGCTTCCTTACCGGAAACAAATGGGAGTTCCTCGCCAAAGCCGTTGCCGATCAGAAATACATCATCTGCAACGCCGACGAAGGCGATCCCGGCGCCTACATGAATCGCAATGAAATCGAAAGCGACCCTCATGCACTGCTGGAAGGCATGATCATCGGCGCCTATGTCATGGGTGCCACCGAGGGCATTGTTTATGTGCGTGCCGAGTATCCACTCGCCGTCCACCGTCTGAATCGGGCCATCGAGCAGGCCCGTGACTACGGAATGCTGGGTGAAAACATCCTGGGTCGCGGCTTCAACTTCGACATCGAAGTTGTCGAAGGCGCCGGCGCGTTCGTCTGCGGAGAAGAGACCGCCCTCATTGCTTCGCTCGAGGGTCAGGCCGGCCGTCCTCGTCCCCGCCCGCCATTTCCGGCGCAGAAAGGTCTCTGGGGACGCCCCACCAACATCAACAACGTCGAGACCTGGTACAACGTCGCGCCCATCGTGATGAAAGGCCCAGCGTGGTTCACCGAAACGGGTAGTCCGCGCAGTTCCGGCACCAAGGTCTTCTCACTGGTTGGCAAAGTCCAGAACACCGGACTAGTAGAGATGCCCCTCGGCACACCCTTGAAAACCTTCATCTACGACATCGGCGAAGGCGGACCAAGCGGGAAGCAAATCAAAGCCGTGCAAACCGGGGGACCCTCCGGCGGATGCATCCCCGCCGACATGTTCGACACTGCGGTTGACTACGAGTCGCTGGCATCCCTCGGATCGATCATGGGATCGGGCGGCATGGTGGTCATGGACGAAGACAACTGCATGGTCGACGTGGCTCGCTACTTCATTGAGTTCACTCACTCCGAATCATGCGGCAAGTGCATCCCTTGTCGGGTTGGACTCAACAAATGCCTGAGGATTCTGAACCAGGTCACTGCCGGCGGAGGCGCGCCCCGCCACATCGACCTGCTCGATGAACTCAGCCACTACATTCGCGAATGTTCTCTCTGCGGACTTGGCCAGACCGCTCCCAACCCTGTCTTAACAACGCTTCGACACTTCCGCAACGAGTTCGAAGACCACATCGTCGCGCGTCGTTGCACCTCCGGCGTATGCGAAGAACTGGCAC
>DASTGW010000323.1:0-6630 GCA_035718705.1 Terriglobales bacterium
GCTCGACCATGACCGTCGTAGCGTACGGAATCTCCTGGTCGGTTTTCAGCAGGACTTGCTCGCGGATCAGTTCGGCGACAAGAAAACGCAACGGCTGATCGGTGATTTGGTCAGACGGGAAGTACGCGGGACCGTCCGGCAAATGCTTCACAACGGTGTCGAGCACCACGTCAAGATTGTCGCGCTTGAGTGCCGAGATAGGGATTACGTCGGTGAAATCGTGAAGTTGGCGCCAACGATCGATGATGAACAGAAGTTTGTCCTTCTGCGGGATGCGGTCGATCTTATTCAGCAGCAGGATGGTCGGCGTCTCGGTCTTCTTGGCCATGTTGACCACGAACTGCTCACCCGGACCGAACTTCTCCGTAACATCGGTGATCAGCAGTACGAGATCGCTGCCTTCGAGACCTTCGCGCACTTCCTGCATCATGCGGTGATTGAGTCGCGTGTCGGGCTTGTGTACACCCGGCGTGTCAATCAGGATCACCTGCGCTGCGGGTCGGCCCTTCTTCGCGGGAAGGTTGATAATGCCCTGCACGCGATTGCGCGTCGTCTGCGGCTTGTGAGTGACGATGGCGATCTTCGATCCCACGAGCGCATTCAGCAGAGTGGATTTGCCTGCATTAGGGCGACCGATAATGGTGACAAAGCCAGATTTCATGGACGTAGTGAATTGTAATTGCTAAGCCGGAAAGCGTCCGTCAGGCCCTGAGCTGATGCTCGCTCTCTTTGTGCTGAGAAGGACTCACTCGAACGCGAATTATTTTACGGTCGGTCGACTCCAGCACTTCGAACTTGAGGCCATCGTCGGTGATCACTTCGCCCTGGTGCGGTATGCGCCCCGCAATCTCACTCACCAGGCCCGCGACTGTCGTTGCTTCACGATCCTCGGCACTGAATCCGAACAGCTTCGCCAGGCGATCGACATCGACGCTGCCGGGCATGACGTACGTATTCTCCGATTCCTTCACGATTTCGGCCTTGTCGTGGTCGTCCCGGATCTCTCCGACGATCTCTTCCACCATGTCCTCGATCGTTACGACACCGGCAACGGCGCCGTATTCGTCGATCACGATCTCGAGACGAATGTTGTCGCGTTGCATCTCGCGAAGGAGATCGCTCACCCGCTTGGTCTCAGGAACGAAACGCACGTCACGCTTCATGATGCTGCCCACAGGGCGAACGCGCGCTTCGGCATCGGTGAGCTGGAGCACATCATGCGCGACGACAATGCCGACAATGTGGTCGATAGTTCCCCGGTAGACCGGCACGCGGGAATAGGGCCGCGTGCGCATCATCTCGGTGAGCTGTTCCACGGTGATGTCTTCGGAAACGGCGAAAACCTCCGGCCGTGGCTTCATTACCTCGCGTACGGTTTTGTCTCCGAACTCCACCACCGACTGGATCAGGTCGCGATCACTCTCTTCGATGATGCCCTCTTCCTGGCCGGCTTCGATGAATGCGTCCACAGCCTCTGAGGGATGTTCCGGCTCCGGCTCACCATGCTCGCGTGCCAGGGACGCAACCGACTGACAGAAGCTGACGATAATCGTCACCGGCATGGCAATGTAGATGAGCAAGCGCAGAAGCAGGCTGAAACCTGAGACCCATTCACCCTTTGTCCGGGAGAAAAGCACAAACGGCACGATCCGGTTGAAGACGATGATTGCGATGATCATTGCCAGGACCGCCTGTGCGATCTCGGCAGCGTCCCATGTACCATCGAGGAACACGCTATAGGCGATCATCATCGCCACGGCTGCATTCGTGAGTTGCTCCAGGACAGCGATGGCCAGGGCCGCACGTTCCTTGCTTACATGCAGCCGAGGCTCGACTAATTGCTCATAGGCCTCGATATTCTCCTGGAACTCGCGCGAGAGGAATTTCCCGGCCTCGGTGTGAATCCGCTCGACGTAGGAGACAAGCGTCAGAAATCCGAGGAGAACGACCAGCACGATCCCGAAGGCGATAGTCATCGGGTTCGCCTCGTTCGCGCCTTAAAGCGAGCCTTTGTTTCGCCTTCTGTACGTGCGATGAGATTTGTGGGAAGCCCAAGTTCCCGCCGCAGGCGTGCTTCCTTGCGCGCCATCTCGCCGGAATCGGTCTCATGGTCGTAACCGGCAAGGTGAAGCATGCCATGCAGGATGAGCACAAACAGCTCTTCCTTCGTGCTATGGCCAAAGCTCTTGGCATTGGCAGACGCTATTTCGACCGAAATCGCCAGATCGCCGGCAAACTTGTTGGCAACAATGTCAGCTGCGGGAAATGAAATGACGTCGGTAGGCTTGTTCTTGCCGCGAAAACAGCGGTTCAGCTGTTGCATCTCGCGATTCGAGGTGAGCAACAGGCTGACACGCCCCTTCAGGCCGACGGCCTTGCGCGCCTTCTGCGAGAACCGGAGAAGAGCCTGTTCGCTCACTCCTGTCACTGCTTTCTGAATGGTTATCAAGCGTTCTGGTAAAAGAAAACGGGAGCAGTCGCCAACGACGCTCCCGTTCTCAATTATAGATTAAATTTCAGCTGCTTCTTCGTTAGACACCTGTTGCACCGGATCAGCCAGCACCGCATCGCGATCCATTGCCGGCCGTGGCGCGCTGATACTCCCGATCGGCAACGACATCTGCGTTTCGCCACGCGTCTTGGCATCTTCGTAAGCACGCACAATCCGCTGCACCAGGTGATGGCGAACCACGTCCGTTTCATCGAAATGAACGAACGAAATTCCCTCTACACCCTTCAGGATCTCCATCGCCTCAATCAATCCGCTCTTGCGAGCGTTGGGCAGGTCAATCTGGGTGATGTCGCCGGTGATCACCGCCTTGCTGTTGAAGCCCATACGAGTCAGGAACATCTTCATCTGCTCGTTGGTGGTGTTCTGCGCTTCATCGAGAATGATGAACGCATCATTCAGCGTACGGCCGCGCATGAACGCGATCGGCGCCACTTCGATGACATTCTTCTCCAGGAAACGGTCCACCTTCTCCGGTTCGAGCATGTCGTATAAAGCGTCATACAACGGGCGAAGATAGGGATCGACTTTTTCCTGCAGTGTTCCAGGCAGGAAGCCCAGGCGTTCGCCGGCTTCCACCGCCGGGCGCGCCAGGATGATGCGATTTACGCGCTTACTCATCAGCGCGGAGATCGCCATCGCCACCGCCAGGTAGGTCTTACCGGTTCCGGCCGGACCAATGCCGAACACCATGTCGTTCTTCTCGATTGTGTCGAGGTAACGCCGCTGATTAATGCTCTTGGGCTGCACCGAGCGTTTGCCGAACGAACGCTGGCGTCCTGCCTCTGCCAGACCGCGAAGCGTAACGCTCGAGTCGTTAGCAAGCACTTTTAGCATGGACGTTAGATCGCCATTCTTGAACTCAAAGCCATTGCGCTGCAGGTGATCGTAATCTGCGAAAACCTGTTCCGCGCGTTGGACGTCGGCGGCAGCGCCTTCGATCTTGACGCTGTCGGCAAGCAGATCAATGGTGACGTTCAGCCCATCTTCGAGCAGACGAAGGTTCTCATCGCGCGTCCCGAATAGGGTTTCGATATTGGCCGTGATGTCGACATTCTTCTTCATTCAGGTTTTTGGACACCCTCCCATGGGCAGCCCTGACGCAGCATGCTGGCGTGGTTCGGTATTAGTTTTAGAGTGAAAGGTATTGCGAGAACTTCACTGGGGTTGTGCGCTCGCCACCAACTCAAAGCAGCGACCATTGCGCGTAGAGTACGACGGCTTGGATTCAGAGTCAATGCCGTATGTTACTTCCGAAACACCTTCTCCTCTCCTGCTATTGGATGTTCCCAGTTGCCAAAATGTAACACCCAAACAGCTGATTATTCAGGAGCTTTGCCCCAGTACCCGGCCATTAATTCTCGACTCCAGGCGGGTTCCCGGACATCTCCGCGCGGCGCGAAACCTTCCAGATACGGTTTGATATCCAGAACAGGCGTGCCGTCGATCGCGTCTAAACCTTCTACCTCGATGGAAAGGCCATCTACGCTGAGGAGTTTGCAGGCAGTGACGGCGATCCGGTTGGGTCGATTCTTGGCGCGCTGGGCGAAGATACCGACCTTCGGCCAATCGGTTCGTCCGCGTGGATGCCGTAAACCGTGCGTGATCTTCTCTTCCGGGATGCGATCCATCACGAACACGATGACCACGTGAGAATAGTCGGCCACCCCAACGAGCGCATCCGCCGTGAATCGTTGCGGGTCCAGTTCAACCCGGCTGACCACCCCGCCCCATATATCATCCACGGGCTCACTTACAGAGCTATGAACAGTGCCGATCGGCGTCATCGAGATTGGTTCGTACATAACTTCAATTGTAACGAGGAGGTGCACGCTAGGGACGATCCGGCCGGGACGGTTATAATTTCGCCCCACTTGACCGTTTACCCCGAATTATCTTTGGAGGAGCAATGAGGATCGGCCGCTTGGCTGTGGTTTTGTTGGTGGCTCTGTCGATGACGCTGCCGTCGTTTAGTCAGGGAAAGCAGAAACTCACGTTAGACGATTTCTTTAATTACGTAGATATCTTTGCGGTGCGTTTATCTCCAAATGGTGACTCGGTTGTTGTCGGCACTCGCCGCGCCGATTGGGCGCAAGATCGTTTTCGCCACGATCTGTGGCTGATTCATACGGGATCAGTTCCCGTGTTGTTGACGTCAGATGGGGAGAGCAGCGATCCTCAGTGGTCGCCAGACGGACGCTGGATCTCGTTCCTCTCTGAGCGCCCCGTTCCGTGGACAAAAGCAACTCCCGGAGATGACGACAAACCCAAGAGTGTTACTCACCTGTATGTCATCTCGATGAACGGTGGAGAAGCCTTGCCCGTGACACGGGGCGAGGAGTCGGTCCACAGCTATGCCTGGGCGCAAGACTCAAAGAGCCTCTACTTCTCCACTCGGGAACCGTGGAGCAAAGCCAAGCGCGAGGCGTACAAAAAAGAATGGAAAGACGTGCAGCAATATCGCGAGGCCGACCGCGGAGACGTAATCGCCCGCATCGCGCTCGCCGACGCCATCGCCCGCGCCGAAGCCATGACGCCTTACACCGAAGCGACTGAAACCGCCGACGCGCAGCCTGACAAAGCCAATGCGGAAAAGAAAGACCTGAACAAAGACAAAGAAACTGCTGAGACGCCGGGAACTGTGATCCTGGCGCACGTCCCACTGATGGCGGATGACTTGGCGATCTCACATAACGGACAGAAGATCGCCTTCGCCAGCCATCCTCCACATCATCGTCAGGAGCGGGTAGAAGACCGCGAAGTGTTCGTGATGGACACCAACGGGGGGCAGCCGAAGCAAGTCACGAAAAACGAAGCCTTAGAATCGGACCTGACGTGGACCCACGACGACCGCCAACTTCTCTTCAGTACCCGCACCGCAGGAGTCGAGGGAAAGTACGAGCAGCGCCAGGGACGCATCTACGCGCTCGACCTTGATAGCGGCAAAGCCATGCGCTGGGCAGCGGACTTCAAAGGGTCCGCCGGACGCTTCGACGTCGCTCAAGACGGTTCGCTGGTCTCTGCCGGACAACTTGGCACCGAAACTCAGCTCTATTCCGAACGCAACGCGACCTCGGCCTTCACAAAAGCAGCCGGATGGCCCGGAACCTACGAATCGTTCTCCATCGCCGAACATTCTCCGCGCATTGCCTTTGTGTATTCAGCTTTCGGCAAACCGGCGGAAGTCTATCTCGCCGATAGCCTGGCTACGCTGAACAGTGCCAAGCCGCTCACGTCCTTCAACAAGCTCTTTGCCGAACGTGATCTGCCGCAGGGCAAAGCGTATCAATGGAAGTCGGATGACGGCGCGACCGTGGAAGGCGTGCTGATCTATCCACCGGGCAAGTTCGGTCAGAAAAACCTGCCGATGTTCACGCTGATCCACGGTGGACCGGAAGACGCCGACGGAAACTCCTTCAGCGCGAACTGGTATGACTGGGCCGCGCTCGCCGCGACAAATGGCTGGCTAGTATTTCGTCCGAACTATCGCGGATCCACCGGCTACGGTGACGACTTCGAACTGCAGATTTCGCCGAACATCGTCTCGAAGCCTGGCCGTGACATCCTGACCGGTGTCGACGCGCTGGTGAAAGACGGCATTGCCGATCCCGACAAACTCACCGTCGGCGGCTACAGCTACGGCGGCTACATGACGAACTGGCTGATCACCCAGACGCCACGGTTCAAGGCTGCCGTGACGGGAGCAGGTGCGGTGGAACACATTGCCAACTGGGGCAATGACGATCTCACCTACGACGATGCCTGGTATCTCGGCGGCACGCCCTGGGAAGCTGCCAAGAACTATAACGACGAAGCGGCTATCTTCCAGATAAACAAGGTCAAGACCCCGACACACATCGTGGGCGGCTCCGTCGATATCCGCGTCTACATCGGCGAGCAGTACCTGCTGGAGCGGGCACTGGCAAAGCTCGACGTGCCGCACACACTGTTGGTATTCCCGGGCGAAGGACACGGACTTTCCGTGAACCCTTGGCACGGGAAGATCAAAGTGCGCGAAGAGCTGAAGTGGCTACAGAAGTACTGTCCGACTACGGGAGCTACTCAAGCAGCGGGCCAGTGATTGTTTGAGAAGAAAGCCGAGCCTGTGGGCTCGGCTTTTT
>DASTGW010000324.1:0-3783 GCA_035718705.1 Terriglobales bacterium
CGCGGGACCTGGGCTACATGCATTCGGAGATGCACTCGAAGCTGGACGCCAGCACACTCGAGGTGAAGAGAATGCTATCGAGCTTGGCTCAGAGTTTACGGCCGGCAGGGTCGGTTAAATGATTGAAAGCAAGAGACTGATAGACTGACCGACTGACAGACTGAATTATTTCGTGCTACCGTCAAAATAGTCTCAACTGGAATTAGAGGAAGAATTGGCAAAAGGATTAGTTATCGTCGAGTCGCCTGCGAAGGCAAAGACCATCCAGAAATATCTGGGGAAGGGCTTCAGTGTGGAAGCCTCGTATGGTCACGTGAAGGACCTGCCCAAGAACAACCTGGGTGTGGACGTCGAAGGCGATTTCGATACGGAATACATTGTGATCCCGGGCAAGGAGAAGGTGCTTGCCAAGTTGAAGAAGCTCGCGAAATCTGCGGACACCATCTATCTGGCGCCTGACCCGGACCGCGAAGGCGAGGCGATTGCCGCGCACCTGGCGGAAGAACTCGGCGGCGATGGGTTCGACGGCAAAAAGAAGAAGAGAGCCAAGGGCGAGGATGCACAGACGATTCGTCGCGTGACATTCAACGAAATCACGCAGCGAGCGGTGAAGGAAGCGTTCGATCACACGCGCGATATCGATCGCAATTTGGTGGACGCGCAGCAGACGCGGCGCGTGCTGGACCGCATCGTGGGATACCAGGTTTCGCCGCTGCTGTGGGACAAGGTGCGGCGTGGCTTGTCGGCGGGTCGTGTGCAGACCGTGGCGCTGCGGCTGATTGTCGAGCGCGAGCGCGAGATCAAAGCGTTCGTTAAGCAGGAATACTGGACGATCGATGCGAACTTGTCGGGTGCGAAGCCGCCGGCATTCGATGCGCGTTTGATCGGCAAGGGCGAGGAGAAGATCGAGGTCGCGAATGAAGAAGAAGCGACCAAGATCAAGGAGTTCGTCGAGAAGGCGGACTGGACCGTAAAGTCGGTCGAGAAGAAGGAACGCCGCCGCAATGCGACTGCGCCGTTCACGACTTCAAAGCTGCAACAGGATTCTTCGCGCAAGCTGCGCTTCTCGGTGAAGCGCACGATGATGATTGCGCAGCGCTTGTATGAAGGCGTGGAGTTGGGCGACGAAGGCTTGGTCGGCCTGATTACCTACATGCGTACCGATTCGACGCGCGTTTCGAATGACGCGCTGGCGGAAGTGAGGGAGTACATCCCGGCGCAGTACGGAGCGCCGTACTTGCCGGAGTCGGCGAACACGTACAAGTCGAAGCAGAAGGGCGCGCAGGAAGCGCACGAAGCGATAAGGCCGACGTCGGTGGCGCGGCATCCGGATGAGATCAAGAAGTATCTGCAGGAAGATGAGTACAAGGTTTACAAGCTGATCTGGCAGCGGTTCCTGGCGTCGCAGATGACGCCGGCTGTGTTCGATCAGACTACGGTGGATATTGATGCCTCGAAGGGAAGTGAGTCTTATCGTTTCCGCGTGACGGGGTCGGTGCTGAAATTTGACGGCTTCCTGAAGGTTTACGAAGAATCGAAGGACGCGAAGGATGAGGAAGACGAAGCCCTAAAGCACAAACTGCCGGCGCTCGAAGCGGGGCAGAAGCTGAAGCTGAAGGAAGTGAAGCCGGAGCAGCACTTCACCGAGCCGCCGCCGCGTTACAACGAAGCGTCGCTGGTGAAAGAGCTGGAAGAACGCGGCATTGGAAGGCCGTCAACGTACGCGGCGATTCTGACGACGATCCAGGAGCGGCAGTACGTGACGAAAGTTGGCGGCAAGTTTGCGCCGACGGAGATTGGGCTCGTCGTGACGGATCTGCTGGTCGAAAACTTCAAGGACATCTTCGATCCGGCGTACACGGCGCGGCTGGAAGAAGAACTCGACGACATCGAGAACGGCGAAGAGAAGTGGACCGACGCGATGCGCGAGTTCTACAAGAAGTTCCAGAAGGACCTCTCCTATGCGGAAAAGCATATGGAGAACCTGAAGGCGATGGAGAAGCCCACCGACGAGAAGTGCGAGCGGTGCGGATCGCCGCTGGTACTGAAGTGGGGCAAGCACGGATCGTTTTACGCGTGCTCGGCGTACGACAAGTCGAATCCGGAGTCGTGCACGTTCACGAAAGAGAATCCGATCAACCTGACGGATCTCGATACGGCTGACGGCATGCAGGAGACGGCGCAGGAAGAGTATTGCGAGAACTGCGGTCGTCCGATGGTGCTGAAGCGCGGGCGATTTGGGCAGTTCATGGCGTGCTCGGGCTATCCGGATTGCAAGACGACGCGGCGGTTGGATCAGGGCAAGAAGGTTCCCGACATACCGCTGGAAGAGAAGTGCCCGGAGTGCCAACGCAACATGGTGCTGCGTCACGGTCGTTATGGCGAGTTCACGTCGTGCTCGGGGTATCCGGACTGCAAATATATCAAGCAAAACTTCATTGGGATGAAGTGTCCGGATTGCAAGAAGGGCGAGCTGGTCGAAAAGAAAGCGCGCAAGCGCGGGAACTCGTTCTACGGGTGCTCGAACTATCCCAAGTGCAAGTTCACTTCAGCGTATAAGCCGATGCCCGAGGCGTGTCCGAAGTGTGGGCATGAATACCTGGTACAGAAGCCGTTCCTGAAGTCGGGGCCGGTGATCGCGTGTCCGAATGAGAAGTGCGATTACGAGCGGGAAGCGCCGGAAATTGCGCCGGCTCAGCCGACGGCTGTAGCGTAGTCGTTAAAGTGATTCACTTAGGGCAGGGTTTCGAACCCTGCCCTTTCTTGTATACTTTTTCCACACGCGAAATTCTGCAACGCACGATTTAAGTTCACATCCAAGATAGTTCACCAAAACACACTTAGGAGAGTTCGTATGTCTGCAACCCCAGCTGATGCACAGGTAGTTTTGCATTTGTTCGAATTGCGCCGCGAGACGGAAATGCGCAAGGCGCGCGATTGGTATGGACGAGAGTTCAATCCGACTTCGGCCGACGAGATCATCAAGACAATCATGGATTTCGGCGGCGACGGGAACCGTTACTTCCGCATGGTGACCAGCTATTGGGAGATGGCGGCAGCGCTGGCGCTTTCCGGAAGCGTGAACGAGCAGTTGTTTCTTGACACCCAAAACGAGATGTTCTTCATGATGGCGAAGCTGCATCCGCATTTGGCGGAATTGCGGCAGAAGATGCAGATGCCTGAAATGATGGGCCGTTGCGAAACGCTCATCAACAAGAGTGAAGCGAGCAAGAAGAAGCTGCAGGCGTTCGTGGAGCGCGTGGAAAAGTTCCGCGCGATGGCGGCGGCGGCGAAAGCGAAGTAGTTTCTAGAACTGAAGGTGCAAGCCCAGTGGCCCCCCCGGACTTTCTTCGAAAGAACCGGGCACCCCTGGGCTTTTCTATTTGCGCTTCAGCATTTTGCGAAGCTGCGGCGGATGCTGCGGGTGTTCGCGATCGAGATCGAAGTATCCGCTGGGCGGATGGTCAGATTTTGCGTTCGGTATGGCTTGCAGAGTGCGGGAGACGAAGATGCGGTTGGCGGCGATGGCGTTGAAGCCGGTCGTGGTGGCGTAAATGGCCTGGTCGAGAGTGGTGCCAGTCGGCAGATTAGCCAGCGCGAAGATCGGCAGCGCTTTGCCGTTGGAGAAGACGTTGGCAAAGTAGTCGCCGACCATGAGGCCAGAAGATGTGTTGGGCAGAGATGAAAGAGACATTCCCGAGACGATGGTTGTCGGGGAACTCCAACTGGTGCCGCCGTCCTGCGAAGTTGCGATCGCGGCGTTGAGCGAGCACGTGCTAGTGG
>DASTGW010000325.1:0-5335 GCA_035718705.1 Terriglobales bacterium
GGTGTCAGGCGCGCAGGTGATCACGGTGAATGTGAAGTAAGCGTTGCCCTTAAGAAGAAAAGCCCTGCTCCAGATTGAGCAGGGCTTTTGTGTGCTTCAGGGATCAATCGTTTTCACTCGCAGTAAGCAATACTCCCGCCCGTTTCGCAATCCAGTGTCCAATCTTTAAGTATCTTCACCTGTTTGCTTGGACCACCATTTCCCTTCTTCGTGTCACTCAGCTGAACGGCAACCTTTTCCATGGGAAACCGAGAGAACGCCGATTGTCCCGCACAATCTGCACTTTTGTCTGCGTAAGTCGGCTTCGAAGTGTCCTCGGCAGATGTCCATTGCGTGCCATCACTGAACGTTACCTTGGCCACCCGCAATCGAACCTCTATATCTCTGCTGGCCAAGAACACTGCCGAGTAAACCAGAGTCGATGGTGCCAGCAAATTCTCAGTAGAAGATCCAACTTCGTGAGGCTTCAAAGCGACGCTCTCGACTTTGACGCCTTCTCCTATATTCCAGTGGTCCACCTCCCTTGTTACGTTTGGGCAGTCGCGTGACAAATTGGCCCAAGTGGCCAAACCTATGCCAACGATCGCTCGTTCTGAGACATTCTTGAAGACCACCCGTGGGCCTTTCGTTGAATCGTTCCCATTCGTCCAGCCCAGGATTTCGACAGGAGAGCCCGTCTCATTAAAGGGCACAACGTGCACTCTCAGCGGTATTCGGGAATTGTCAGAAGCAAGAACTACGATGGAACTCAAGATCATGACAAACAGGGCTCTTGCACTCACGTTAGTCTCCCTTGTTGAGCCGCTCACCGACAAACGATAGCCGCCACAGGTGTTTACTGAATGCCGAAGTCTTTGCCCGGAACCACGTACATGACGGCGGCGAGAAGAATCATCGTGGCCAGGAAGTAGAGCGTCATCTTCGTACTGGGCTGCGGCGGCAGGTCCTTGGCGAAGATGCGATAGGCAGCACCGGCGACGACAACAAAGAAGATTTTCTCCTTTGTGATCGCCCACAGCAAGATTGCGGCGACGAGCAGCAAGGCGCGTTGAGCCTTGCTAAGGGCGGAGGCGGCTTGACCGCCGTCGAGCACCCACACCGGAGTTAAGTTGACAAGGTTCAGCCAGGCGCCTGACTGAGCCAGTGACGCCCAGTAGCGATTGCCAGTCACATACCAGATCACGGCACAGGCTGCGGCGGACAGAAATCCGGCGAACGGTCCGGCTAACGAGACTCCGGCGCGAACTTCGCGTGAGATCGCCAAACTACGAAAGCGAACGAAGGCGCCAATTCCGGGCAGGAAGATGGGCAGATCCGCCTTCATGCCACGGCGGTGGACGTCTACGAAGTGCCCGAACTCGTGCAGCAGGATCAGCACCGAGAAGCCGATGCCGAAAGCGAGTCCGCCATAGAAAGATTCGAATGCGACAAACGCTGCGAAGCTGAAGACGAAAGCGACGATGGATGCGCGGAAGGCATCACGACGGCCCTCGTCGGCGCGACCCATGTCTTCCCACGCGCTGTTGGTACGATCGAGTTCGGCGAGGTGATCGCGAATCCATGCGGCTTGCCGGGAGTTCTCGGGAAGCAGGCGCAGGGCCGAGTGCCAGTAATCCTGCGCTTCACGGTACTGCTGCTTGGCCTCCGCTGACTTTGCCAACTCGGACGCGTGCTGCAGCTCGTTTGCGTACACGAGTGCCCTGCACTTTTCGCACACGAGTGCCCCGGCAGCGAGTTGCTGCGAGCACTTCGGACAAGCTTGAATCAGTTCAGGAGTCGGTGAAGACACAAGGTACCTGGATTCTAGAACGGACCGTCGATCACCAGATCAGGACGCGCTGTCATCTTCCACGCGATACGGATTCCGATAAAGAGGATAAAGAGCCCGATGATGCCGTGGAAAGGATCAGCTAGCTCGAGGAATGGCGATGCGAGTCCAATGAGCGTCAACATACCGATGGCTTTGCCGAAACCCATGCGAGGCTTCTCGGGTGCAGGAGCAGTCTGAGGTTTGCGATCGCCGGGGAAAGTGAGATCAGACGATGGAGCTGGCTGAGCTGAGTTAGCGTCCGGAGTTGCAGCGCCGTCGGATGTCGAAACGCCCGGATCGGATGGAGTTGCCGTTTCTGGCGCGGATGGTTGCTGTACCTGTACCTGCGCCTGCGGTTCCTTCTTCTGCTTCGATATCTGCGAAATCATGACAGGAATCGCGGCGAGCGACACGGCAGAATAAGTCAGTAAGGCTGCCGTGATCTGGTACTTGCGCCCGCCAAAGCCGTTGGAACCCTTCATCATGGCCTTGCCGATGAGCCAGCCCACGCCGAGTGCCACGTATCCAATGATCCATCCGGTGATGATCTCGAAGGCGGCGTAACCGATGAGGCCAACGATGGCGGCGCCGATGCCGAACCCAAGCGCGCGGGAATAATACTTTGCGCTGCTTCCCTGCCCTGCCTGTTCGCGCTGGGCGCACGACGGACATGCCTGCTGTCCGTTAATGCGGTAGTAGGTGCCGCCAATGGGTTGATTGCACAACACACAATTGCCCGGAGTGGGAGCGTACTCGACGGTTTCGAATTGTGGCGAAGCGCCTGTATCCGAGTTCATTCGCGCAAAATAACACGAAACAGCCCGACGAAATAGGATTTCTGACCTTTGTTCCAGTTTTGGAAGTACCCTTCGGCCCGTCCCCTTCGTGCAACACGCAATTCGTTCTGTTAGCCTATTTTCCTGTTCCCGTAAGACGACATGCGAAAACCTATTCTTCTATTCCTTGCCCTTCTTCTTCTCTCCTGTGCAGTGTACGCGGAAGGTACGCGCACCTGGTTTCAATCGCGTTATGACGAGTTCGAGCGCGGCACGGCCAAAGGTGTCGCCATTCGAAGCGATGGTGTACTGGAGCTATCTCCGTCGTTAAAACAGCTGGCGACGACGCCCTCGACGTACGTGTGGGCGGTAGTGTCGGACCGCGAAGGAAACGCGTTCGTTGCCGCCGGATCGCCCGCGCGGGTGTACAAGATCACGCCACAGGGACAGATGTCGGTTGTGTTTGAACCGCAGGAGTTGCAGGTTCAGGCCATGCTGATCGGCCGCGACGGCACGCTGTATGCGGCAACTTCCCCCGACGGCAAGGTCTATCGCATCACGCACAACGCTCCAGCGCCCGCCTCGAAGAATCAGAAGAAAGAATCTCCTGCTCCAGCACCGACGCCGGCGAACTCCGAGCAGCCGAGCACTGTTGCAGTGGATTCGACTTATGAATCGTCGGTCTACTTCGATCCTAAGACGAAGTACATCTGGGCACTGGCGGAAGACAACGAAGGACGGCTCTACGTTGCGACCGGCGATCGCGGCGAAGTCTATCGAGTTGATAAGGGAGGCAATGGATCCGTCTTCTTCAAGAGCGACGAAGCTCACATTCGCGCCCTTGCCTTCGACCCGAAAGGCAATCTGATCGCCGGGTCCGACGGCAGTGGCCTGATCTATCGCATCTCGCCCACGGGAGACGCGTTTGTTCTCTACAGCGCGCCGAAGAAAGAGATTACGGCGCTAGCGATTGACAAGGACGGCAACATCTATGCGGCAGGCGCAGTGGAAAAACATGCTGGTGGGCCCGCGCCGGGATTCATCGTTCCCGTGCAGCCGCTTAACGTACCTGTGATTCCGGTTAATCCTGGCGCCGCACCGGGCGGACCACAGCCAACGAGCCAGCCCGTGATTCAGAGCGGCCCGATTGCTTCCTTCAACGCCGCAGGAGGGTCGGAGATTTACCGCATTTCACCGGATGGCTCTCCGAAGCGCATTTGGCAATCGCGCGATGAGCTTGTGTATGCGCTCGCCTTCGATCCGCGCGGACGTCTTGTTGCCGGTACTGGAAATCGCGGACGCATCTTCGTGATCGGGCAGGACGACTTTACCGATCTTGGCCGCGCCACTGCGACACAGGTGACAGGCATCGTGCCGGCGCCGAATGGCGGGCTGTATGTGGTGACCAGCAATCTCGGCAAGCTGTTCCTTTACGGCGGCACGCCCGATGCTGATGGCACGTTCGAAAGCGACGTGTTCGACGCGAAAATCTTCTCGCGCTGGGGACGCGCGGTCGCACGCGGTACCGGCAGCTTCGAACTGTTTGCGCGCAGCGGCAACGTCGATAATCCGGACCGCAACTGGAGTGAGTGGAAGAAGATCGACCTTGCCCGCGAAACGCCGATGGATATTCCACCGGCACGCTTTGTGCAGTGGCGAGCGGTGCTGCACCCGGGCACTCCGGCGACATCAATTGACAGCGTAATGCTCAACTACCTGCCCAAGAACGTGGCGCCACAGGTGGACGACGTTTTCGTGCAACCGGGCGCGCGATTCACTCCTACTACCAAGAGCAGTGACAACCTGAGTGTGCAGGTGGGCCCGCCTTCAGGAGGAGGCTCTCAGAAGTTCGAAGCGACGCCTACGGCAACCCGCGACAATGGCTACATCGCGGTGCGCTGGACCGCGTTCGACGACAACGATGACGATCTCACGTATTCGGTTTATTACCGCGGCGACAACGAGACTCGCTGGAAACTGCTGAAGGACAATCTCGACGAGAAGTTCTACTCTTTTGAATCGTCGCTGCTGCCGGACGGCGGATATACCATCATGGTGGTGGCTTCGGATTCGCCTTCTCACACACCCGAGGAGGCGCTGAGCGACTCGAAACAGAGCGCGCGTTTTGAGATCGACTCCACTCCGCCGCAAGTGACGAACGTCGCGGGCACGGTGGAGAACGACACGATCCACATCACCTTCCGAGCCATCGATGGCTTCTCGCCGATCTCTCGTGCGGAATATTCCATCGATGCCGGCGACTGGCATGCTGTGGAGCCAATCGGGCAGATCTCGGACTATCGCATCGAGAACTATGACTTCACGGTACCGCTGCCGACTTCAGACGAGACACTGGTGAATGAACCGAAATCGACTGATGCCCCCGCACCGGTGAAAAAGAAAAAGGGCGCAGCACCGCCGCCATCGGGCGAAGAGCACGTGATTGTGGTGAGGGTGTATGACCGCTTCGAGAATATGGGTTCGTCGAAAACGTTGGTGAGGGGAAGGTAGGGTTCTCGCCAACTCTCGCGGCTACTATGGGCGAGCAAGATTGCTCGCCCTACATCTTCAGGCGTGGAAGACTCTTCCACCGAACAACAGCGTGAGCACGAACAGGATCAGGAAGAGCACGAGCAGGATGCGCGCGATGGTGGCGAATCCGCTGGCAGCTCCGCGGAATCCGAGGGCGCCGAAAATCAGCGCAAGCACGGCGAAGATAATCGCATAGTAAAGCATGGCGGCTACTGTG
>DASTGW010000326.1:0-4784 GCA_035718705.1 Terriglobales bacterium
AACAGCCGAGTAACGACCAACTCGGCGACGTTATTCAACCCGGCCTTGACGTCGGGCTTCCGCGCCACGGTGCGGCAACACTTGCTGCAAGGCTTCGGATTTGCGCCGAACACGCGCTTCATCCGCATTGCGAAAAACAACCGCGAGATTTCCGATATCGCCTTCCGGCAGCAGATTATCTCGACGGTCGTGCAGATCCAGAACATCTACTGGGACCTGGTCAATGCCTATGAAGACGTAAAGGTGAAGCAGGAGTCAGTTGCCCTGGCCGACAAGACGCTGGCCGATAACCGCAAGCAGGTGGAAATTGGAACGCTTGCTCCGATCGAAGTTGTGCGCGCGCAATCGGATCTCGCAACGCGCAATCAGGACCTGATCGTTTCGCAGACGAACCTGCAGTTGCAGCAGTTGTTGATCAAGAACGCCATCAGCCGAAACCTGACCGATCCAACTCTGGCGGGCGCGCCTGTCATTCCGACAGACACAATGTCGATGTCTGCGACTGAACAGGTTGTTCCTACCGAAGACCTCATCAACGAGGCGTTATCGCATCGTCCGGAACTGGCTTCGTCGCGAATCGATCTTCAGAATCGCGAAATCAACAACAAGGCGTTGCGTAACGGACTTCTTCCGAGCGTGGATCTGTTCGCGTATTACGGTTCGAGCTCGGTTGGCGGAACGCCGAATCCCAACAACGTATGCTTGCCTGGCAACCCAAACTGTACTCCGGTGAACTTCCCTAGCGGATACGGTGGAACGTTCAGTAACCTGTTTGACAGCACAGCCCCTGACAAGGGCGTCGGTGTGACGCTCTCGATCCCGATCCGCAACCGCACGGCGCAGGCAGATCAGATCCGTGGCCAACTCGAATACCAGCAGGCGCAGATGCGCTTGCAGCAGTCGCAGAACCAGATCCGCATCGATGTGCGCAACTCGCAGTTCACTCTGCAACAGAACCGCGCGCGTGTCGATGCCGCCCGTAAGGCCGTGGACCTCGCCCGCGAGAGTCTCGACGCCGAGCAGAAGAAGTACGCCCTCGGCGCCTCCACCAACACCCTGGTGCTGCAGGCGCAGCGCGACATGACGCAATCTCAGTCGGCGCTGGTTTCCGCGATGGCCGCTTACGAGAAGTCCCGCGTGGACCTCGACCGCGCTACCGGGCTGACGCTTACCAACAACGGCATCGACATCCAGGATGCCGAGAGCGGCCACGTAAACCGTCAGCCCCAGATCCAGGGTGTGGTTCCGGCCAACACCGTGCAACCGACGCAGCCGGCCCAACAACCGGCTCCGCCGCAGACACCGCAACAACCGCAATAGCCTTCGCAAAAACCAGCCCGGGGCTTCGGCCCCGGGCCTTTCTTTTTTAGTTGCAATCGCAGTTATATCGTCATACGATACGTTCTCGTTCACGGGTCGGCAGTAAGTGAGAACGGCAGCAATGCAAGGCAGAATATTGTTCTGAGACTTCCCTTTCGGAGAGGCGCAAGCCTCTCCTTTCTTTTTGCGGGTACCGAGTTATGGATTCCTTCGGCCTCGTGTGTGGAATTACCATTTCCGTGTGACGCTCTCGGTGGTCATCATCACGTTCAACGAAGAGGCGAACCTGCCACGCACACTCGAAAGCGTTAAGTGGGCAGACGAGATCGTGGTCGTTGATTCGGGCTCAACCGACCGCACGGTAGAGATCGCCAAGAGCTATGGCGCGAAGGTCTGGGTGGAACCGTGGAAAGGCTTCGCGGCGCAGAAGAATTCCGCTTTGGAAAAGGCGGCCTGCGACTGGGTGTTGAGCCTGGATGCCGATGAGGAGGTAAGTCCGCAGCTCACCATGCAAATATCCATGGTCGTCGACAAGATCCCTTTCTCGGAAGCGCACGCGGACGTCCTTGTGCAAATGGATCCTACCGAAGCCCAACGAATGATCTCGAATCGACATGATGATGCGCTGGACCCCGACGAACAGCGCCTGGCCTTGGAGGATTTGGCTGCCGATGCCCGATCTGCCAGTGCATTTTGGGTACCGAGAAAGAACATCTTTCTTGGTCGGTTCATCCAACACGGTGGTTTCTACCCCGATGAGAAGTTGCGGCTTTTTCGGCGCGGTAGTGCAAAGTTCGAAATGCGGTTGGTCCACGAGGATATCGTTTTCGCCGGACCGGCAAAGCACTTGAGCGCCCCCATAGTCCACCACGCCTATCCCACGCTCTCCAGCTACATCGAACACATGAACCGGTACTCCTCGCTCGGCGCAGAAATGGCCGCCAGCAAAGGTAAGCGCGGCTTCAGTTTGACGAACATCGTGCTGCGGCCCTGGCTCACCTTCGTCTACAACTACATCTTCCGGCTTGGATTCCTCGACGGCCGCGAAGGATTTTTGCTGCACCTCTATCACGCTGTTTATGTCTCCTGGAAATACGCGAAGCTGTGGGAACTGACGCGTGACAAAAAGGCGAGTGCCTCGTCGTCATCGCAAAACTAAGCCGGGAGCATTTGGGTGACTTTGGACTCCTCGAAGTGCGCGCAGTCTCTGCCGTTCGCTTTGGCCCGGTACATGGCACGATCGGCGATGGCGATTAACTGCTCCGAGGTAGCCGGCGCCTTGCCGGCAGTGACGCCTGCGCTGGCCGTGACGCGAAGAAAGGTCTCATTCACGGTGATGTTGATGCTTCGCAGGTTGTGGAGAATGCGCTGGGTGATGATGCGGGCTTCATTCATGCCGCAGTTAGGTGCGACGATCAGGAACTCCTCCCCACCATAGCGAACCAGGGCGTCGAACGCGCGGAGGTTTTGCAAAACTGTGGTCGTGAAATGTTTCAGGACAACATCTCCTGCGCTATGTCCGTAACGATCGTTGATCTTCTTAAAGCGATCCAGATCAAGCATGATGACGGCAACCTTCTTCTGCTCGCGTGACGAACGGTCCAGTTCGCGATCGAGTATCTGCACTCCTGCGGCGCGATTCCATGCGCCGGTTAAGGCGTCGTGAGTCGCCTCATATTGCAGTTGTTCACCCGCCGAGATCAGCTGCTGCTGCGAGGTCTGCAGGTCGTCCAACATGCGATTCAAAGTGCTGCCCAGTTGTGCGATCTCATCGTTCCCTTCGAGATCGACACGACGATGAAGCTGCCGGTCAGTGCTGATCGCGGCCGTGAACTTGATCATCTTTTCCAACCGGCGAACGATAAATCGATGAATGAACGCCAAGTTGACTGCGCCATGCAGAACGCCTACGCAGATAATGAGCCACGTCAGCATTCGCCTTGCATTTTGTCCCTGGGCCCAAATGTCACGATTGTGCTCGATTCGCAGCAATAGGATGGGACGGCCAGCGAGATCGTTGACGCGGGAAAACGCAGTCACCCGTTCCGGATCGAACTGCTGAATGACGCTGGGCTGACCTGCCGCCATTTGCGCCACCGCCTCTCGCCACGCTGGCACCACGACTCGGTCGAGAGGCTGCAGGATCATGGGCTCTTGCGCCAGTTCCGACACATGCGCCACGAAATGGTAATCAGCCTCGCGGACCATGATCATCGTCCCCCGAGATGGACCCTCGCCATTGCTGCGAAGGATAGGCCGATACGAAACGAGGACGGGCCCGGTCGCCAGTTGAAGCAGCCCATAATCGGCCGCTGAGCCCTGGGATTCCGGGGTTATTCCCGAAGGCAACGAAGCTAACAGTTTTTGATCGTCCAAGGCAGGTTCGATACCTGTGCCTCGCCGAAACACGGTTTTCCCCTCCGGCGAGATGAGCATCACCAACCGCAGATTGAGGTTCCTCATCGACAGATCGCCGTAGTTGCTTTCGATATAGGCGTTGTTGCGCTTGCGCATGTACCCCCATGTATCGTCCCAAGTTGCGTAATCGCGCGTCAAAACGTCAAGGTTGTCCGCCTCCAGATGAATGAGGTCGAGGGTACGCTTGAGATCCTGCTGCAGATGCCTGGCTTCCAATGTCGCGTAGCTCCGGTCGAGTACCCGCTGCCCAAACACCAAAACAACTGCCACCACCGCCAACGTTACGAGACCCGTGCCGGCTGCGGTGATGAATCGGAGCTTCATGGAAATTAGCCAGGCCAGAGACATCCGCCTGATTTCGTCATCGGCAAATCTAAGACGGCCTTTAAGTAGCTGCTCCCCGGAAGCAGCCCCTTCGTCACTGTCATCCCCAGGAGAAATAGGCTAAATTCTTTGCATGGCCGAGCGTTTTCAGTGCAGTGTTTGCGAGATGAACGAAGAGAAGTGCGAGTGCGAGAAGTACTGCTGCATCTGCCAGGGCGAGCACCAGCTCCGCCTTTGTAACGACGGACAGTGGTATTGCCTGGAATGCCGTGAGGCTTGCGAAGTGCAGATCGAGCGGGCTTAGTCTTCTTCTTTCGGCATAGTCGGGATCATGTTCTCGATCTGGCGCCGCCAATCCATCTCTTCCACGAAGTGCCGCGACTCCCGCCACATCGGGTGTACCTTCACAAATAGCTCGAGGAAGACCTTCTTCCCCAGCATGGCTTCGATGTCCTTGCGTGCTTCGGTGCCGATGGTCTTAAGCATTTGTCCGCCCTTGCCGATAAGAATGGGCTTCTGGCTGTCGCGCTCGCAGTAGATGGCGGCGGCGATCCGCACCAGTTTTGACTCCTCCTCGTACTGCTCGACCATGACCGTCGTAGCGTACGGAATCTCCTGGTCGGTTTTCAGCAGGACTTGCTCGCGGATCAGTTCGGCGACAAGAAAACGCAACGGCTGATCGGTGATTTGGTCAGACGGGAAGTACGCGGGACCGTCCGGCA
>DASTGW010000327.1:0-3244 GCA_035718705.1 Terriglobales bacterium
TGCGTTGAACCTGGAGATTCCTCTCAACGCGCAATACATTCGTAACCTGATCCTGATTGCGCACGGCCTGCACGATCACCTGGTGCACTTCTATCATCTTTCCGCGCTTGATTGGGTCGATGTGATGCAGATTCCCAAGGCCGATCCGGCGAAGACGTCATCGCTGGCTGAGAGCCTCTCGCCCTGGACCAACAACTCCAAGAACGAGTTCAAGGCCGCCAAGGATAAGGTGCTCGCGGTAGCGCAGAGCGGCCAGCTTGGCATCTTCGCCAACGGCTACTGGGGACATCCGGCGATGCACCTCAGCCCGGAAGTCAACCTGCTCGCCTTCGCGCACTATCTGCAGGCTCTCGAGTACCAGCGCAAGGCGAACCAGATCGTCGGCATGCTCGGCTCCAAGACGCCGCACATCCAGAACCTCACCGTCGGCGGCGTGGCCAATGCCATCAACCTCGACAGCCAGGCGACTCTGAATATGGACCGCCTCGGCATGATCCAGTCACTGTTCGGCGAAGTCGTGAAGTTCGTTCAGGAAGTCTATGTGCCCGACGCGACGGCCATTGCCGGCATGTACGCCGATTGGTTTAAGTATGGTGCGGGCGTCCAGAACTATCTCGCCGTTCCCGACCTGCCGCTCGACAGTAAGCGCCTGGCCTACGATTTGCCGGGTGGCTACATCAGTGGTGGCGACCTCTCGACAGTGAAAGCGTTCAAGACTTCTGCCGATCCAATCTTCCGCGAAGCAGTCACCGAGGACACCACGCACGCATACTACGAGAACAGCAAGTCGTCGCTGCATCCGTGGAAGGGCGAGACCGAACCGAAGTTCACCGATTGGCATGCCGACCAGAAATACACCTGGGTGAAGGCGCCTCGCTTCAACGGCAAGCCCGCACAAGTCGGACCGCTCGCCCAAATCCTTGTCGGATACGCGCAGGGACATCCGCTTACCCGCAAGTGGACCGACGCCGCGCTTGATCGTATTTCGTCGGTCGCCGGCCGCAAGATCACCGTCAACGACTTGCAGTCGTCGCTCGGACGCCACGTTGCACGCTGTATCCGCACGGCAATGCTGTCAGAACTCGCGGAGAAGCACTTCAACCTCCTGGTGCAGAACATCGGCAAAGGCGACACCACCATTCACGTTCCTCCGCAATTCCCGAGCGGCACCATCGAGGGCGTCGGCACGCACGAAGCCCCCCGCGGAACGCTCTCACATTGGGTCGTAGTGAAGAACGGCAAGATTGACAACTATCAGGCCGTCGTTCCGACCACTTGGAACGCTTCGCCTCGCGACGAACATGGAGCCCCGGGTCCGTACGAGGCATCCCTGTTGAATAATCCGATCGCGAACCCCGAGATGCCGCTCGAAGTGCTGCGCACGGTGCACTCGTTCGATCCGTGCATGGCGTGCGCAGTGCACACGTTCGATCCGGAAGGGAACAAAATCGCCAACGTAAAGGTGCTATGAACGACATCGTCATCGCGGGAATCGGCAACATCCTGATGGGCGACGACGCCATCGGCCCATACATTGCGCGCACTCTCGACGCCCTCTACGACTTCGAAGGCGCTCGCGTGATGGACCTCGGCACGCCGGTCATGGATTTTCCCGATCACCTCGACGGTAGCGAGACGATCCTCATCATCGACGCCGTCGAGAACCGCAAAACTCCAGGCACGATCACCGTCTACACCAAGCAGGACATCGTGAAGAACGGTGTGCCCGTTCGCACGGACCCTCATTCGCCTGCCCTGGCGGAGATGATGTTGCGCGCGGAGTTCACCGGCATCGGTCCCAAAGAAGCAGTGCTGGTAGGAATCTCGGCCAAGCAATGCAATTTCTATGAAGGCTTGAGCGACGAAGTGAGATCCTCGGTCGAGTCCGCGATAGAGGAAGTGATTAAGCAAGCTGAGAAGCTGGGAGTCAACGTCACCAAGAAAGAAAATCCTGCTGCCCCCGCCATTTGGTGGGAAGAACCCATCGAAGTGGCAGCGGACTGAATCTTCCTCAAAGCAAGGAAGAACCGAAAGCCGACCGAAAGCTGGTCGGCTTAACTTTTAGTGGCTTCCTTGAGCTTGCGCTGTTTCCGTCGACAGCGTTCCCACCGCGTGTACGACTATGTCCACTTGCTTGTCGACTCTCAGGAACAAGGTACTCGGATTTTTCAGTCCCCAGGCGACGTAGGGAACTGTGAAGTGCACGTCTGCGCTGGCATTCGAACCATTGACCCGAACCGGGACCACCAACGTCATGGGATGAGCCTGCCCATGCAGCATCATGCTGCCCGCCAGTTGGACCTGAGATGCCGCGCCGGGCGCCACATTCCCGACGACCTTTTCGGGCGTGAACACGATAGTCGGATACTTGTCCGTTTCCAGTATTTCGCGCTTCATCTTCTTATCGCGTGAGCCGTTGCCGCTGTCTCCGCTAGCAGCGTCGACGACTAACTGGCCACTCGCTTGTCCGGTCTTGCTGTCGAACCGGAGTTCTCCGCTGCTCAGTTTGAATGTTCCGTGAACCGTGTGAAGCACGTCGCCCAGCGTGAAATCGACGCGGCTCTGGCCCGGGTCCATGTGGAAGACCTGCTCTTGTGCAACCGCAGCATAGGTCCACGACAATAGAAAAAGCGGAATCAAAGCGACGAGTTTTCTTGCCATCAGCTTGCCTCAAGCGTTCAAAAATTGCCACCCGAACTGCAAAGCGTTGTTCAATCCAAATTTGGTAACCGGTACTGCCCCGACATGAATCGAAAGCATTTGCTGAAACACTTCCGGACGGTTTGTCAGCGCGCTTAAGGTTCGCGTTCGAACCACTGGGCTCTTATCCATCAAAAGCATGGCGCGTCCCATGAATTGCGGCAGCGCCATGATCTTGCGATGTTCCGCTTCATAGATCTGAAGTGTTTGTGCTGACAGCGCACGCCCCAGCGCCACAGCCTGTCGAAAGCAAACCGCGAGACCCTCGCCCGTGATCGCGTCAGCCGAGCCGGAAGCTTCTCCGATCAGCGCGACATTCTCTTTAGTCACGGCAGGGAATCGGCGAGTGAGTGCGAGTGCTCCACGGACCGACGTGCAAACTTCTGCCGTTCCCAATTCATGCAATAAGGGCGCAAACTCAGTCAATGCGCTCTCGAAACTCTCGGGCTTGTTGCGGCTGATTACTGCCACACAAACTTCCTCTGGGCCGATCGGCGTCACGTACGCCTGGCAAGTCTCGCCCCAATAAATCTCGACAAACTCG
>DASTGW010000328.1:0-7859 GCA_035718705.1 Terriglobales bacterium
TCTGGCTGCCGAGGCTCTGGCCGGGAAGCGGTTCCTGGTACCGGATCTGCCGGCGAGTGGGCTGATGAAACTGCTCGCGCGTTGAGCGAGTTTGCAAAACTTGATCGTTAGAATCAAGGATTTACAGGCAGTGATTCCGTAAAATCGTCAGAATCAATAACTTACCCGCAAAATCGTCAGAATCAGGAACTTAGCAGCCAGCAGTCAGCGGTCAGCGGTCAGCCAAGTGCAGAGATGTTTCGTCGGGCTTACGCCCCTCCTCAACATGACCTCTCTTTAGAGGGGAGTCCGGTTACCACGACTGAAGTCGTGGGCTTTATCGTGTCTCCTCAACATGACCTCTCTTTAGAGGGGAGTTCGGTTACCACGACTGAAGTCGTGGGCTTTATCGTGCCTCCTCAACATGACCTCTCTTTGCGGAAGCCAATTCAATACCACGACTGAAGTCGAGGGCTGGCTTCGGTATCTACTCGGTATACCCCTATACCCACCCATACTATTGGAATCAGGAATTTAGCTTCGGTATACCGGGGATACTGCAAGTACGAAGGACGATTGATGGACGAAGTGAAGACCAGTCGTAACGTTGTCCGAAACGAAAATCGCAAAACACAGGTTGTCAAAGAACGTAGGTGGTCGAGACGGAAAATTCGTCTTCGACCACCTTATATTTTCAGAATAACAATTTGAGTTAAGCGGCCTGCCAAATTCCTGAAAATATTTCCGGCTCATGATTTGCGATTATGTTCCGAAACCGGAACAGGTGATTGCGGACGGTTCCGGATTCGCCGGGCAGAGTTATAGTCATCCGGAGTTGCAGAGGTGGGTATGCGTCGCGGGATCGCGTGGATTTGTTGGGTCTGGTTGCTGATGGTCACGAGCGTAGTAGCGCAAGAGGCTCCGAAGAAAGAGGAGACGGGAGCACAGCAGCCGAAGACGGCGACGATTGAAGGAAAGGTATTGCGAGCGACGGATGGCACGCCGCTCAAGAAAGCGATGGTGATGGCGTGGAGCATGGATATCACCCGACAAAAAAACAAATCGGTTAGTACCGATCAGGATGGCAAATTTTTGCTCAAGGACGTTGAGCCCGGACGCTACTCGCTAATAGCGATGAGGACCGGCTATGCGCAGCAGAGCTACGGTGAGCGCAGGCCGCGAGGAGCAGGTACAACACTCAACGTAATTGCTGGGCAGCAGGTGAAAGACATCGTGTTCCGTCTGGTGCCAGGCGCAGTTATCGCCGGGCGAGTAGTGGATGAAGATGACGAACCTGTATACAGGGCGAGTGTGACAGCACAACTCTGGCACTACATGCAAGGGAAACGGGAACTCGTGCCCGGGGGAGAAACGACGACGGATGACTTGGGCGAATATCGAATCAGCCAGCTGCCGCCAGGCCGTTATTACGTTTCCGTGTCGGCCAACCGCATGGGAATAATGATGCCCGGCGGCGATACCCCCGACCAAGTATTTTATGTGGAGACTTATTATCCGGGTGTCTACGATGCGAGCCGTGCCGCGGCGCTTGAGGTGAAAGGCGGCGATGAGGTAGGCAATATCAATTTCCGGATCACACCTGGTCACGGAGTTCGTGTAACCGGCGTAGTGAAGGGTTTTGACAAAGAGAGCATGGATGTTCGTTTGTCACCCAAGGGCGCTTGGCATATAGGCAACGAGAAGATGGCAATGGCGAATGAGAAGGGAGAGTTTGCCTTCGGGGGAGTTTTACCTGGCGCATACGTATTACAGGCAATGACAGGGGAACGGGACACGCGCACGTCGGCAACACAGATTATCGAAGTCGGCGATTCGGACTTGCAGAATATTCAAATGGTCCTCGCTGAGCGTCCGGACATTTTTGGAAGAGTAAAGATCGAAGGGAAGCTTACAGACGAAGCAGGCCGCATTCACGTGGTCCTAGTGCCCGAAAACGGACCGCAATTCAGTTCTGGCGAACCGGGAACCGTCGATGAGAAATTGAATTTCAAATTGAAGGGTTACGACGAAGGAGATTATCGAGTTACCTTTTGGGGTTTGCCGGAGGATGCTTATGTGAAGTCTGTTATGAGTGGAACGCAGGAAGCATTGGTTGAACCGTTGCATATCTCCGGACAGGTGAAGCCGCTGGAGATTGTGATCAGCTCGAATGGAGCTCACGTGGAAGGTACAGTGACGGACGGCGAAGGGAAGACGTTCACCGCTGCGCGGGTAGTACTGGTCCCGGATGAAACGCACCGAGAATTGCGAGAATTCTATAATATTGGCAGCACGGACCAGTACGGAAAATTTAATTTGAAGGGTGTACGTCCGGGGTCGTACACGCTTTATGCATGGGACAAGATCGAAGAGGGGGCGTACATGGATCCGGAGTTTCTGAAGCTCTATGCGGAGAAGGGGAAAAGCGTGAAGGTAAGTGAAGGGGACAGGATCACGGAAGATCTGAAGTTGATTGAGGTGGGGGCGGAGTGAGGCGACTCCAGGGGAATCCAGGGAGCGGGTAGGGATTCCTCGCTTCGCTCGGAATGACAAAAAACAGGGTTCTGCCAATTACATGGAGGCGAGGGCTACCTCCAGAGTCCTATGTATTTGTGTCGTGCTCAAACGGTTCCTTGGAGAAGCGGGCCTTGTCGATTTCGATGATCAAGACGATGGGAATCTCTTCGCGATAGGGGTAAGGCTTGCCAACATACTTCCGCGAGATGGCGTCGAGGTAGTGGAAGTCAGTATCGGGACGGCGTTCGACGACGCGTCCGCGAAGTGAGGCCTCACGGTAAGGATCTTCGAGGTCGATCACTGAGATAGCGACGCGCGGGTCACGCTGGGTGTTCTTACCTTTGATAGAGCCTTCATCGGTGCAGATGATCAACTGATCGCCTTCGCGGCCGACCCAGACGGGCGCGCTGTGAGGTGAGCCGTCGCGCATGATGGTGGCGAGGTGGGCGAAGTTGCGAGCATCGAGGAGTTCCCGTACTTCCGGTGGAAGGGGAATTGGCATGTGAAGGTCCTCCGGGGCAACGCGCATTATCTCGCTCGCCGGAGTTTCACTCTAGCTAAATCGCGATCTTTGCTCGCGCGAACGGGCTTGGAAGCCCGTTCCCACACTCTGCAGGGTGGTGGTGATGCAAGCATCGTTCTTAAACTGAGAGCTCGTGGTGGTAAGTGCATAGATGTTTCGTCGGGCTTATGCCCTCCTCAACATGACCTCTATTTGGGTAAGTCAGTGCCATTACCACGACTGAAGTCGTGGGCTGGTTTCGGTATGTACGCGGATGCGTAGCCTATCAGGGCTGTAGCCAAAATTGCATAGATGTTTCGTCGGACTGACGCCCTCCTCAACAAGACCTCTATTTGGGTAAGCAAATGCCATTACCACGACTGAAGTCGTGGGCTGCGATTGAGATCCCGCGGGCGTAAGATGTGGGGCATGAAAAGGTATGTTGCTGCTTTACTTCTCTCTTTGTCGTTAAGTTGTGTGGCTCAAACCGCCGCACCAAAGCCGGCGCGCGCTGCAAACGTCTACCCGATACAAGAAGGATTCGTCGATACGAATGGTGTGATGCTGTACTACTGGATCGTGGGCCAGGGTTCGCCGCTGGTGATTGTGCACGGCGGTCCTGGTGCGTCGCATGATTACTTCCTGCCTTACCTGCTGCCGCTGGCGCGGCATAACAAACTGGTGTTTATCGACGAACGTGGATCGGGGAAGTCGTCGAAGGTAGAGGACGTGTCGCAATACACCGTGGATAACATGGCTGATGATGTCGAGGCAGTGCGGCAAGCGCTGAACCTGGGGAAGATCAGCCTGCTCGGACATTCCTATGGCGGCGTGGTGGTGCAAGCGTATGCGTTCAAGTATCAGAAGAATCTGTCGCACCTGATCCTGGGCTCTACGTTCGCGAGCACGCGCGAGATCAATGAGGCGTTGGCAAAGATTAAGGCCAACATGCCGGAAGCCGATCGCAAGCGCATGGAAGAGCTCGAACAGGCGGGGCTGTTCGGCAAAGGCGCGCAATGGGAGCATGGACGGTATCCGGATGAATACGCGAAGCTAGCCTGGGGGGTGGGATATTTTCCTTACTTGTACCAGAAAAATCCTGATCCGAACTACGATCCTGTGGCGGGGAATACGACAAACTCGTGGGACCTGTATCGCGAGATGTGGGGTTCGCACGGCGAGTACATCGTGGACGGAAACCTGAAATCGGTGGAGTACGTGGACAAATTGCCGTCGATCAAAGTGCCGACGCTGATTATCGTTGGCGATCATGACGAGAGCGATCCGGTGATGTCGAAGGAAATGCACGAGAAGATCGCCGGATCGAAGCTGGTGATCCTGCCGCAGAGCGGGCACATGACGTTCGTGGATCAGCCGACGATGTTCCTGAAGGAAGTGAGCGAGTTCGTGAACAGCGCGAAATGAGAAAGTCTGCCAGTCGATCAGCTTCCGGGGCGCACGTCGCCGGTGACGGGGCGACGCAGTCGGCACACGTACACTGATCGACTGACAGACAGTTCAGTGGAAAGTCAGATTGGGCGGTTGTTCGGCGCGGCTAAAGCCGCGCCCTTTCAAGCTAGTTCGGTGGATTCGAGGGCTGCGGGCGACGCTTCAGTACCGGGCGATCGCCGTCGGGTGGATCGACTGGAGTCGGTTCATCGTTGCTGTACGTGTCGTTGTAGGTGCTGTCGTTGGACCTCTGCTGCTGACGCTGTTTGTAGACCGAGGCGCTGGACTGGTAATCGTTGTTCGATCCGCGATCGATATTGGAGACCGGCGCTACGCTGATTGAGTTAGCGAGACTGAAGTTCAGGCGGGTTTCCGAGCCGAGATGAATCTGCTGGCGTCCACGAGCGGCTTCCACACCACCGCCTGCACCTGCGCCGACGGCCGCGCCAATGGCTGCACCTTTCCCACCGCCGGCAATCGCTCCGATGAGCGCACCGAGAGCGGCGCCTCCACCGACAGATTTCGCGGTACGCGATCCTTGAGAGCTGCCCTGCTTGGTGTACTGGTTCGTCTGCAGGTTGTAATTGCGTCCGTTGACGGAGAGGGAAGTGAGCTCAAGCGCGATCTGCGGGCGTCCGGTGAAGCGGCCCGAGTTTTCAAGCTGTGTGACTTTTCCGGCAACACTCGCGCCGGCCGGAATCACTTCCTGATCTTCGGCGTAGATAGGCGAATCAAGCGTGCCGCGGAAGGTGTCACCAACCTGGTTGCGATCGGAATCGATCGTGTCGATGAGACGGACGCTGAGGTTGGTCCCACTGGGGACGCGAACGAGCTGGACCGGCTTCACTGCTGGCGTGCTGGGAATCGCAGGCAGTGCGGGAACGGTGACGACGTTCTGCTGCGCAGCCGTTGATGATCCGTTCGACGCAGCTGTGCTCGATCCGGTCGAGATTGAGCTTGGTCCGCCTTCGTACACGATCGGCAAATTGTTTTGCGGAGTTGAAGTGCTCGCGGTTGTGGTCTTTGTGGTGGTCTGTGATTTGGTCACAGTATCCTTGGCGACGTCGGCTGACTTCTTGTACGCAGAAGGCTTGCTGCTGCGTGCGACTGAGGGCTCTGGCTTCGGCTCGGGCGCGGGTGACTGAATCTGCGGGTCTGCGGCAGGCTGCTGAGTTTCGGAAGTTGCTGGGCCGTCTATGAAGAGGTCGTTGATGACGGTCTTCACCCCCGGGGCCTGCGAGGCAATGCCGGCAACAGCGTTGCGCTCGTTGTCTGAGGGAACGGTTCCGCGCAGTGTCACCACGCCGTTTTGCGAAGCGACGGCAACATCTTTCTTGGTGACTTGCGGGCTCGCCTGGATGCGAGTGACGACGTCGCCGATAATCTGCGCGTCAGTCGGCTGCTTTGAACTACTGCAGGCCGCCAGGAATGTGAGCAGGATTGCTGCTACTACAACGAGCCATGATCGCGGAACAGACGCCTTCATAAAACACCCCAAACAATTGCCTTGTTTAGATGTGTAAACGCGGGGTGGGGAGAAGAGTTCCGTACTAAGGCGACAACTACCCGGCGATCAGTACAACCCCGCAGGCGACCAGCAGGGCAGCTACCCAGCGTCGGCGGTCTACGTTCTCGCGAAGAAAGAACTTAGCGGCGATGGCGTTGGTGAGAAAGGTGAGGGAGGCGGAGGCTGGTGCTACGAGGCTTACGTCGGCCCAGGACAGGGCAAACATCAGGCTGAAGAAGCCCAGGGCCATGAAGAACACGCCCAGCCAGAGTTGGCCGTTGGACATCATGCGGCGAATGACGGTGGCGGTGCCATGATGGTTCCAGACGTGACCGACGTCGCCGACGCGCTTCATGGCGTGAGAGATGAGGACGTCTCCGATCGTGGAACAGGCAACGACGGCGAGAATGCTGGCCCAAGTGTAGAGATGTCTCACGCTTTACCTCGGGCGAGGGGTTCGGGAACGGGAAGGTTGGCGGCGGGCGAGGCCTCGACGGTGAGAGATGGTCCGCGGGCGATGAAGCCTACTCCGACGGCGATCAGCAGGATTCCGGCCCAGCGAAATGGGCTTATCTGCTCGTGCAGAAAGAAGCGCGCCAAAAGGGCCATACCGATGTAGCCGATCGAGGTGGCGGGGAGAACGTAAGTGAGGTCGGCAAAGGACAGAGCCGAGAGATAGTTGGCGAAAAAAAGGATGAGTAACAGGATCCCGATCGCCACCCAGGGAGTGAAGATCGCCTGGATGAGAACGTGCCAGTTGCCGAGGGTGATTTCGCCGAAGTGGGTCATGCCGCGCTTGAGGCAGACGTCACCGGCGGAGCCGAAGACCACGACGCCGGCTAAGGTTGCGAGCTTACGAAAAGACATCTAAACCATTTTCTATTGTCGAGTGTAGATTGTCTATTTGAGGAAGACGCTTGGAAGTGGAAGAATCGAAAAGCTCAGGAAAGTTTGGCTGCCCCCCAGGGAGTCGAACCCCGATATGCTGATCCAGAGTCAGCTGTCCTGCCATTGAACGAGGGGGCAGCACTGAAACTCAATATAAATGACTAGTGAAAGTGGGTCAAACCTGTCCTTGGGTTAACCCGGCGGAGCATGTGGCGGCAGCGCGGGGAATCCGAGTCCGCATTGAGACAAAATCTTAGATGAATCTCTCTAAATGCCGCGTTCTAGAGTTAAAGATGCATCGACCACTTGCGCTGCAATCTTTAAGGTTATCGAAACGGGCAAAACCAGAGGAATCCACCCAGGCCTCATTCCGGTCCCCAAACAAAGAAAGACGAAAGAAGGAGTGACCCGATGATTTACCACCATGTAGCGATCATCATTGTGATCGTGATTGTCATTACTGGCTGCGGCGGATTGTTCCGTCGCATGTAGCAGCACCAGCAACGGAGAGTTCTCAGTGCCCGCTCCGCCTGGAGCGGGTTTTGCTTTTTATGCCGGTTTCTTCCGCCAGCGCGAAACAAACGAGGGTGTCGCCGCCCTGAGGCGCTTTCTTATGAAGCTCTTCTATTAAGCTGGTTTCCAGATCTTCGGGATCGCGGAGCATCTCACAGCGTGCTACTTCTTCCACGCTCGCGCCCTGAAAGCAAAGCTCACAATGGCCGAGACCCTCTTCTGTCCGAAGAGGCGGGCCGAAGACGCGGCACGTCATAGGACGATGGGAGTAGACGTCGCAGGCCCCGGTTTCGGGATCGAGCGCAGGGCAAGGTTCGTCGTTAGCGAACTCGGCAAAGGCTTCCTCGGCTACGGGATCGTCGGAGAGAATGCCTGTGGCTATGTCGCCTGGGAAATCTGGCTGCAGGCGCTCGATAGTTTGTATGGCCCGCTGCCGAACGGTAGCTGCTCGCTGAGGATCTTCCGCCTGAAGCAGTTGCATGCCTTCACGCAGGCGAGCGGCAT
>DASTGW010000329.1:0-2146 GCA_035718705.1 Terriglobales bacterium
CCTCGATTGTCTGATCGACGACCGTTACCGTCTCCGTAATCTTTTTACGAAGTTCAGCGCCGTCCGAGGCGTTGCCGTCGAGCATGCCGAGGTACAGCCGAATTACCATCAACTGTTGGCCGGTAGCGTCGTGCAACTCACGGCTGATGCGCTTCCGCTCTTCTTCCTGCGCGCGCAGCAAGTGAGCCGAAAGTTCGGCAATGCGCAACTCACGTTCCCGCAGTGCGTCATTGAACCGGGCTTTTTCAATCGCCAAAGCAGAACGCTCAGCGATCGCCGCCAAAAGCTCTTTTTCCGTGGGAAGCCATTCGAACGGCTTATCAAATCCTATCACCAGCACGCCGATCACATGGTCGCTGATGCGCAACGGCATACCCCACAGTGCCTTCGCCTTTTGGCGAAGCATCGGATTCAGCACACCGTGTGAGTGCTGCAGGTCCGGCAGAATCGCAGGCTCACCGCTCTTCGCAATTTGACCTGTAAACCCTACCCCAACGGGGACTTCCAACGTGGCGTCCAGATCCAGTCCAACCACAGCCTTAGGCCGCAAAAGATCGTCCGTATCGCGCAAAAGAACCACGCCCAACGTCGCGTTGAAACTCTGTGTCGTAGTTCGCAGCACGCGGTCAAGCAATGTATTCAGGTTCCCGGAGGAAAGCTCAGCATCAAGGACGGAAAGGAGTACGGAAGAAGAAGTACGTTGCGCGTCGAAGTACGCGCCAGCTACAGAGACAAATGTCATCGAGCTGAAGCTTTCCAGCGCTGCCCATCCTTCCGCGCGAGCCATTGGCGAAAGCCGATTCAGGAAGGGCTCGCAGAACTGCTGGTAGAGCTCTAACGATCTCGCGACCACTCGCGTATCGACATGCAACTTCGCTAATCGTGTTCCGAAATATGTCAGGTGTTCTACAAAGGAGGCGAACTCGCCACCGCAGAAAAGTCCGAAACCAGTTCCGATGTTGAGTCGCTCCAGCGCCGCCATTACGCGGCCATCGAATTGAAACTCCTCAAACATCCGGGTGCGCCATGCCGCAGTGATCTCCGGAAAATTTGGTTGTAGTGTCTTGGCTACTTCAGCAATTCGCGCGCGCGCCGGTTCTTTCAGGGGGAGCATGGGCGACAAAAGGAGTTCCTCCGACGGGTGAAATTCAGGAAACGGGAGCCCAGGAAGGGTTTACTGCTGGGTAAACCGGCGAATGCCTGAACCGAGACCCATTCTAGCAGATTTTCTAAGGTATTTCAGTCCAGACAGGGCTAGATATTACCAATTTATAAACAGTTAGCGGTGCTAATAACTATTTGTGCTAAGTGGGATTACTTAGTCACTTGTGAGGGCAGCGGCTGACTGAATCTCACGAACGTCAATCAGCTCCGTCGGGTAATTACGCGTGAAGCAAGCATCGCAATAATTCACTTGTTCACCTTCATCGCAAGCCCTCTTCATCCCTTCCAGCGAAAGATAGGACAGCGAATCAGCGCCGATGAATTCCCGGATCTCATCGATCGATTTGTTGGCCGCAATCAGTTCCTTGCGACGCGGTGTGTCCACGCCGTAATAGCAGGAGGAAATCGTCGGCGGACACGATATACGCATATGGACTTCCGTCGCGCCAGCCTGCCGAATCAGGCGAACGATCTTCTTACTTGTCGTTCCGCGCACGATCGAGTCATCGATGAGCACCACGCGCTTACCCTGCAGCATGCTCTTGACCGGGTTCAACTTCAGCTTCACGCCGAAGTCACGCACTCTCTGCTCAGGCTCGATGAACGTGCGGCCCACGTAATGGCTGCGAATCAACGCCTGGCGGAAGGGGATTCCGCTCTCCGCCGCATAACCGATGGCTGCCGGTACGCCGGAATCTGGCACTGGAACCACCAGGTCAGCCTCCACTCCAGCTTCCCGCGCCAGTTGACGCCCCATCATCTCGCGGCTGGTCGCGACCGATCTTCCAAACACGACGCTGTCCGGCCGCGAAAAATAAACCTGCTCGAAGATGCACGCCGACATCGGCTGCGCCGGGGCATAGAAGCGTGAGCGTATTCCTTCCGCTTCAACCACGATCAGCTCGCCGGGCCTCACATCGCGCTCGTAATCAGCGCCAATCAAGTCGAACGCCGTACTCTCGGAAGCGAAAACGATCGCATC
>DASTGW010000330.1:0-5670 GCA_035718705.1 Terriglobales bacterium
GCTTCAGCAATCGCTTTTGTGTCGTAGCCGAGATCCGAGAACGCTCTCGCCAACGCGGAATGGGAGAGCGCATGCTTAGGATCGGATGCGATGGCTTTTTCCAGCGCGACGCGAGCGCCCTGAGCATCGAACTTCTGCAACTTGTCCACACCTTCAGCGTAGAGGCGGGTGGCTTCCGAATTCGACGGGCTCGAAGCACGAACCGATCCCGCATCTTCCACGGTGATGGGAGTGATGCCAAGGGTCCGCCGAAGGCTGGCGCCGCTCAAAGACACGAGGTCGGCAAGATCTTCTGTGCTGCCCTCACGGGAAAGCGTTTCCACCGTCTCTCCCGTGCGCGTGTCCTGGAGTTTCAAATCAAGACGAACCTTGCCGGTTTCACCCAATCCCTGGGCGAGATAAGAACCGAGCACCACCAGATCGACATTGGAATGAGTCCGAATCCGAGCGAGCGTTTCGCGACCGAACGAGTCGGCCGTAGGGAGAGAAAGGTCGCCGCGCATACGTGCGACGCTCTCTTCTGGGATCACACGTACGTTCTGTCCAGCTGCCAGCTCGGTGGAAAACATGTCCGCAAGAGCAGGAGAGAGCCATTCCGTACTGCTCTCACCTGAGAGATTCTTGAATCCGAGTACAGCAACAGAACGCCGACCGTGTGTCGCGTTGCTCACCACGATGGTGTGTTGACGCTGTGCGCGAACGAACAGATAAGAAAGCGGCCCTACAGCCAGCACAAGGGCAGCAACAGCGACCGCCACATACTTGAATTTGGGCGTGATGAACGATTCGGTCTTTGTTTCATCAAGCCTGGCCTGTAAGCGTTGCGCATCGAGCCTTAACTGAGTCGCGTTCTGGTAGCGCTGGTTGCGATCTTTCTCGAGAGCCCGGGTAATGATCTTCTCCAGCTCTGGACACAGGGCAGGGTTGATCTGCCGAATTGGCCTGGCGTCGTGAAGAAGAATGGAGTCCCGAATCTCCTGCGGTGTCTGTCCGGTGAAGGCCTTCGTGCCTGTCGCCATTTCATAAAGCACCAGCCCGAAAGAGAAAATGTCGGCCTGGCCATCAACCTTTTCACCGCGAACCTGCTCGGGAGACACATAGGACGGCGTACCAAGGGAAGCGCCGGTGCGAGTAACGCTCAAGTCGGTGCCTGGAGGAGCGGAAAGTGCTTCGCGTGAAATTTCTGTCTTGTTTAAGATTTTTGCGACGCCGAAATCGAGGATTTTGGCTTTACCACAGTCCGTAATGAAGATGTTGGCCGGTTTGATGTCGCGATGAATGATCCCTTGCTGGTGTGCAGCTTCGAGTCCGCTGGCGATCTGGATCATCAAGCCCAAAACTTCATCCATTGGCAGCGGACCTGCATTGTTGGTGCGAGCCTCGATCCACTCCCGGAGGGTCTTGCCTTCCAGGTACTGCATGGCAATAAAGTGCCGGCCTTCGTGTTCGTCCAGTTCGTAAATCGAGCAGATATTGGGATGATCGAGGGAAGACGCGGCGCGGGCTTCACTCTGGAGACGGGAGAGCGCCGCCGGGTCGCCTTCCAGTTCAGCAGGAAGAAATTTCAGGGCTACACGCCGCCCTAACTTTAAGTCCTCCGCCTGATACACAACGCCCATGCCCCCGGCGCCGGCTACCTTTACGATGCGGTAGTGCGAGATCTTCTTACCGATCAGGTTAGTGTCAGAAACGGGCTGGGTATCGGCTTGCACCCTCGATGTGTCAGGGCTGGGGAATTCGGGCTCGTCCAGTGAGGCGATGAAGCGATAGCCGCGACCGGTTACCGTCTGGACAAACTTAGGATGTTCGGGGTCGTCTTTCAGGACTTGCCGGATCTTGCGGACGGCGGCGTTGATGCTGTTGTCGGTGTCGAGGAATACGGCTTTTCCCCAGACACGTTCGACGATCTCTTCGCGGCTAACCAGTTCGCCCTGACGCTCCACCAGGAGGAGGAGAACCTCCATGGGGATGCGTTCGATTTTTAAGGGACGACCACCACGTCTCAGTTCATACGCGCGGAAGTCGAGTTCACACTCTCCCCCAAACTTCACGGCCCCGATAAACGTGACCCGATCCGATGCCACGGAGACTCACCCCAAGAGGTGTGACATTCTACACCTGTTTGGAATCGCTTTTGTAAGTTACTGCTGGTCAGCAACTTACGGGGATGCAGACAAATTCATGAAACCTACAGGTGCCCGCTATTCCTTTTGAACAGCCAGTGAACCAGAATCCCCCGTCCGCGGGAGCTCTCGTTAGAGGAGCCCGGGAAATGGATGTGGGGGAGGTTAGCCATGGGCCGGAAAATTTTGTACCTGACCGCCGCGCTTGTGATCGTGACTCAGATCGGAAACGCGCAAATGATCGACAACACGCAAGCGCCGAACACTGCCAAGGCAGGAATCAACAAGTCGTTACTGCACGAGATCGGCGCCAGTCGAGGCGACAAGATGACCCCTGATTCCTCGACTTTCATCATCGACCGGGATCCGTTCCGGGCGATCCGACGTGGGCGGCAGCTTTTTCAGCGTAAGTTCACGATGGTCCAGGGGTTAGGCCCCAACGAGCTCGACGGTTCGGGGGACATCAACACCGACAAGGCGATCGGAGCCGGAACCGCCGACAGCTGCGGACTTTGTCACGGACGCCCGAGGGGATCTGGGGGCGTGGGCGGCAACGTGGTCACCCGACCGGACAGCCGCGATGCCGGACACCTGTTCGGACTCGGTCTGAAGGAGATGCTGGCCGACGAGATGACCAGCGACCTGCGTGGGATCCGTGATGTGGCAATCGCCGCCGCCCAGGCAGCTCACCATTCGGTGTCCATGAAGCTGATCGCCAAGGGAGTGAGCTTCGGTTCCATCATCGGAAACCCAGACGGCACAGTGGACACTTCGAAGGTACAGGGTGTGGATCCTGACCTGCGCGTCCGTCCGTTCTTTGCCGATGGCAGCACGATGTCGATCCGCGAGTTCGTGGTCGGTGCGTTGCACAACGAAATGGGACTCTCGGCCTCAAACGATCCCGATCTCGCCGCTGCTCATGGCGGAGCTCGCGTCGTAACGCCTGCCGGTATGGTTCTGGACGGAACCAAGGACAAGGTGGACGGCCCGGCGGCACCGGATCCGGTGAACGGAAACGAAGTGGACACTGCAGTTGTCGACTATCTTGAGTTTTACCTGCTGAACTACTTCAAGCCGGCGCTCTATAAGCAAGATGAAGACACCGAAAAGGGTCGACGACTGTTCGACAAGATCGGCTGTTCCTCTTGTCACGTGCCGGATTTGAAGATCAACCACGACAGACGCGTGGCCGACGTGGAGACCAACTACGATCCGGTTCATGGCAACTTCAATAACCTCTTCTCGGTTGCAACACCACTGTTCAACACGGTCGACGATGGGTCCGGATATCCATCGTTGAAGCAACCTGCAGGTGGCTCGTTCCTGGTGAAAAACATCTTCACCGACTTCAAGCGGCATGACCTTGGGCCGAACTTCCACGAGCGGAATTGGGACGGCACGATGCAAACACTGTTCGAAACACGTGCTCTTTGGGGAGTGGGTTCGACGAGCCCGTACGGTCATGATGGCCGCAGCATGACGTTGAATGATGTGATCCTTCGTCACGGTGGCGAGGCACAGCAGTCGCGCGATGCCTACGCTGAACTTTCCGGCCACAACCAGGACACGTTGGTCAAGTTCCTGAACTCACTGGTGTTGTTCCCGCCGGATGATACGGCGTCGACACTCGATCCAGGCAATCGCAACACGCCCGGATTCCCTCAGTTTGGGCACGGCAGCATCAAGTTGACGGTGTTGTTTAACGATCCCAACGATCCTGAGTGATCGTCTTCAGCGACGAGCGGTGATGGCTTTGCGTATCGCGGCAAGTGGGGCATTGCTGCGATACGTAATGCTGTCACCGTTCTTTTCTATTCCAAGCTGGTTCCAGATTTTCGGTAAGTCCACTTCTCCCGGTCCGTTCTTCCACTCGCGGTACAGATTAGTGAGAACGTGAGTGCCGGTCGCTTTGTCGCCGGTTTCGAAGATCGTCTCGATGTCCCACTCGTATTCCATGGTGCCGTCCATGGAGCCACCGTCATGCATGATGGCGCGGAAGGCATCCTGCAGGCCTTTGCGATTGTGCGTCTGCTTCCGGATTTCAACGTCCGCCATGAGACAGAAGAGAGCTCCTCCCCAGTACACGCGACCGATGCCGCGGGCTTCATCAATACCGGGATCGTTAGGGCTTGGCAGTCCGCGTGACATGTATTCCGCGAACTGGCGCCAGACTTCGCGCTCAGAGATGAGTCCGGCTTGCGCTCGTGCGATCGGTTCCACGTAGGTCGCCATGCCTTCGCCGAGCCATTCGTGGTTGTTGCCCTTGGTAGCCGGAAAGGCGAGGTGCACCATTTCGTGGGTGAGCGTCCAGTCGGAATCGAAGGCGTCCCACTTGGCGTCGCGACCGACCATCATCATGATCGAACCACCGTTCATGGGAGAGGAGCGGCCGAAGCGAACTTTATCTCCGGATACCGCGCGAAGGTTGATGTTCACGTGTGCCATGGGAAAGCGACCGAAGTAGGTGGCGACGGCGCGAGCACCCTGCGAGATGTAGTTCTGTAGTTCCTTGTCCGAAGCGGCGAGTTCTTTGTCCGGAACAGTTACGTCGAACTGCGTGTCAGAAGCGCGGAAAGAAAGCTGGTGGGAGGTCTGCCCGAACGCCGAAGCGCCCAAGACAAGGAACACCAGAAGATAAGGCCAGATGCGAACCCGCCACATTGCTGACATCTTAGACGTCGGCCCACGATCCAGGTTTCGCTTGGGATGAGTAATTACGGAATCTTCGGCAAACCGCGATTTAAGTCGCGCTCGATCTTCCGTTCATGCCACAGGCGGATGGGCTTGGCGTAGGTGATGATGCCGAAGGCGGTGATCGCCGACAGCAACAGCGCAGTGCTGATCCAGACCAGGGCAGTGGAGGCTTTGGTCTGAGCCATGTGTGCTATGACAGCCGCGTTACCGGGTGTCAGAAGCAGGGCCAAGGCAAGAAGCAGCATGCCCAGACCGGCCAGCAGCCCCGTGATGTTCTTGGCCCATTTGCCGCGTTCGTGATATTCAGCAAAAAGACCGTAGCCGTAAATCACCAATCCCACGATGACAAAAAAGTTCGCTCCCGCGGTAATGGCAAAACGGAGATCCATGTCCATGGCTAAGAAGTGAGACGCGTCAAAGCCACAGCAGGTTGGAATTCAGAGTAGAAGCGCCTTAAGATACTGATTAGCGGCGGGAAACGTCCTCTGGATACCAGCTCTTGGATTGACACTGCTGCCCAAACACCGTTATTCTTGAGTTTTGCACCCTGCTTCCGGACGCTGCCGTAGGAGTGTGTCTTTTCTGCAACAGCGGCGAGCAACGGATACCGAGATGTTGATCAGCCTTAGAGAACTGCGACTCCATAAGAACGTCATCGACTTCAATGAGGAGTTCCAGCCGGAAAGCTTTGATCTCGGATCGGACGTCCGCCAGAAGGATAAGGTTTCGACCTCGGGTCGGGCCACGCTGGTCGAGGAGCACACAGGGACAGTCGGCACGTTGGATGATATTCGCGTGGCGGGAGTCCTAAGCACCGGATTTGAGATCCTGTGCGCACGCTGCCTTGAGCCGG
>DASTGW010000331.1:0-6751 GCA_035718705.1 Terriglobales bacterium
CGCTCCCACGACAGAAAAAAAGTAGAATTCGTAAAACAGGCGCTTGCCCCAGCCCTGTTCCAACTGTGCGCCGAACATCCAGAGCGCAAGCATGTTGAAGAAAATATGGAAGAACCCGGAATGCAGGAAGGCGTAAGTGACGACCTGGTAGAGGTAGCCATGTAAAACCTCGGCGGGGACGAGGGCCGCATAGCCCAAGTACATTCCCAAACGAGGCGCGAAAGCCTCAAGCAACAATCCCAGGAAGTACACGCCGACGTTGATGAGTACCAGCGTCTTCACCGCCCCGTAAAAAGGCGGAAAACTCATGGAGAAAGTGCGGCCACCGCCGCCACCAAAACGTCTTCCTCCACCGCCTCCGGAAAAAATACGGTCTGACAATTTAATCTCCAGCGCATCCGGAACGGGTCCGGTCGTTCAAATTAATGCTACCCGATTGAGACTACTCCCGCACGCGGTTGGATGCAGTAGGCGAGAGCGGCCGTAAGGCAACCATTTCCGTGCTGTTTTTCATCACAGTCCAACCCGAAAGGCAACGGAATTGTGCGGCAGGCTGCTCATCAAGCCAAAAAAATCTTTTGACGCCCTACCGAGTCACTCACTAAAAATAGTGCGGTAGTATTTTGAGAAGGAGAAAGTTTCATGCTTCCCTGTCCTGAATGCGAGAGCGACATCGATATTGATGCCGATCTGGTGGAAGAAGGCGAAATCGTTTCCTGTACCGAATGCGGCTCCGATTTCGAGGTGGTCACGACGGAACCTCTGGAGTTGAGCAAAGTCGAAGACGAGTACGAGGAAGACGAAGAGGAAGAAGAGGAAGAAGACGAGGACGGCGATTACTGACAGCGGATCCATTTTGAACTGCGTACGCCGCTCATGGAATACCATGCGTCTTTATCAGTCTTATTTCCTTCGCGTATTTATGGTAGCTATCGGGCTGGCGGTGACGGTATTTGCCGTCTCCGCCGGTGCTCAAGAAGATCCCGCCAAGTCCAGCGCGCAGACTCAACCCCAATCCGATACTCCGGCCAAGCACAAGATTGCTCCGTATGCGTTGATCTTTGGCACCGTATGGGACGCGCAGAACCGGCCGGTGTATGGAGTTCCAATCAAGATCCGCCGCAGCGATCAGAAAAAAGCTAAGTGGCAGGTCATGTCGGACCATCGCGGCGAGTTCGCCCAGCGGGTTCCGGTGGGTAAAGCAGATTACATTGTTACGGCCGAGATCAAGCCGCCCAAAGGCAAGAAGAAGGACTGGAAAGCCCCTGAAACTAAAGCACATATCGAAAATGATGAGCGAACCGACGTTGGTCTGCATCTAACTGAGTAGCTGAAAATGCTACAAACAGGAGGCCCTAATGAGTAAAAAGCTTGCTGCTTTTCTCACAATCATCACCTTGTTGGCCATCACCGCCATGCCGCTGGCTGGCCAGGCAACGCGCACCCTGCAAGGCCAGGTGATGAAGAGCGGAGACGCGCCGCTGCCGGGGGCCGTGGTCTATCTGAAGAACACCAAGACACTGGCGGTGCGTACCTTTGTCAGCGACGACAAGGGAAACTATCGTTTCGCTTCGCTCTCGCCGAATGTCGATTATGAGATCTATGCCGAGTATAAGGGTGCGAAGAGCGACACCAAGACCTTGAGCGCCTTCGATTCACGCTCGACGGCAACGATCAATTTGAAGGTGAATGCCGGCTGATAAGTGGCACAGTCTGTATGAAAGTTCGAAGCCGCCTGTGGGCGGCTTTTCTGTTTAGGAACGATGCACGATTTTCCCGCTGACAATCGTTGCAATTGGCCTTCCGGTAAACTGCCAGCCGTCGAAGGGCGTGTTGCGAGATTTTGATTTTGATTTCGAAGCGTCAAACTTCCACTTCGCTTTAGGGTCGAAGATGGTGACATCCGCATGCGCGCCCTTCTCGAGAGATCCGCGGCCGCGGAGGCCGAACAGTCGAGCAGGATTCGTCGAGAACAGTTCGATCACGCGCTTGAGTGGCACCTTGTGTTTGTGATGAAGCTCCGTTAACGCCAAGGCGAGAGCGGTTTCGAGTCCGGTGACGCCGAACGCCGCCTTATCGAATTCCACTTCTTTTTCATGGCGCGCATGCGGAGCGTGATCTGTGGCGATCGCGTCGATAGTTCCGTTGAGCAGTCCGGCGATCATGGCTTGGCGATCTTCGGAACTGCGCAGCGGCGGATTCATCTTGAAGTGCGTGTCATATTCGCCGACGTTTTCGTCGATGAGGGTGAAGTGGTGTGGCGTGACCTCACAACTCACCTGCACCCCGGCAAGGCGGGCTTTCTGTACGCTTGCCAGTGCTTCCGCAGTTGAGATGTGGGCGACGTGCAACTGTGCGCGCGTCCGTCGCGCGAGTTCGAGGTCACGCGCCACGATGCTGGCTTCAGCCTCATTGGGCCATCCGCGCAGTCCAAGTCGAAACGATACTGGACCGGCATTCATGCTGGCTCCGGCTGTCATGTGGGAATCTTCCGCATGTTGCACGACCGGGAACCCGACCTTGGCCGCGAGCCTTAGTGCCTCTTCCATCATGGTGTCGTCGAGGATGGGCTTTCCGTCGTCAGTCACAGCGATGGCTCCAGCGCGCCGCAGTCCGCGATAGTCGGTGATGTCTTCGCCGTTGCTGCCGCTGGTAGCCGCCGCAATCGGGAGCACGTTTACCACGGCGCCACGATCGGGCGAAAGCATCCAGGACGTGATCTCCGGCGAATCATTCACCGGCGCGGTATTCGGCATGGCACAGACGGAGGTAAATCCGCCGACGGCAGCCGCCTGGGTACCCGAGGAGATGGTCTCCTTGTACCCTTGCCCGGGCTCGCGCAGATGAACGTGGAGGTCGATGAAGCCGGGCGCGACGATCAGGCCGCGAGCCGAGAAAGTCTCTTCAGCTTTGGCTGCTTGCTTGGGATCGGGATCTATGGAGGCGATGTGGCCATCAACGACCAGCACATCGACGGTGTCATCGGTTCCGGTGGCAGGATCGATCACGTGGCCGCCTCGAATGAGAAGGCTGTTTGGCCGCTGACTAACGCTGCTTGACGCTGATTTTCTTTCTATCATTTTCAGTGTTTCACCCCCAGCGCCCGCGCGAGTATTGCCATTCTTACTGCCACTCCATTCTGCACTTGTTCCACGATGACCGTCCGTTGCGCGTCGGCGACGTCGGCCGTCAATTCCAATCCACGAATGATCGGCCCCGGATGCATCACGATCGCGTCTTTCTTTGCCCATGCCACGCGCTCGGCGGTGAGTTGATAGTTGGCGATGTATTCGTCAAGCGAGAGCTGCAACCCCGCCAGTCGTTCTTTCTGAATTCGGAGCGCAATCACAACGTCAGCGCCTGTCACTGCTTCGCGCAGGTCGCGCGTGATGCTTACGTCGTTCGCCAGCGTCATGGCCACGTCGGGGACGAGTTCCGGAGGGCCGCACAAAGCAACGTGCGCACCGGCTTTCGTCAGCAGGTGGATGTTGGAGCGGGCCACGCGACTATGGAAGATGTCGCCGATCAATGCTACGCGCAGGCCCTTCAGCGTCTTCTTGTGACGGAGGATCGTGTAAGCGTCGAGCAACGCTTGGGATGGGTGTTCGTGCAAACCATCTCCGGCGTTAATGACCGGCACGTCGACATAGCGTGAGAGCAAATGCGGCGCTCCGGAAGAAGGATGCCGGATGATGATCGCCTGTGCCCCCAGCGCCATCAGCGTGTAGCCGGTGTCGATGAGCGACTCGCCCTTCTCGATACTCGATGCCGTCGCTGAAACCAGCGTGGTGGTCGCTCCCAGGACCTTGGCGGCGTATTCGAACGAGACACGGGTACGCGTCGAAGACTCGTAGAACAGCAGCGCCACGCGTTTCTCTTTCAGGAGCGGGCGTGGCCGCTTTCGCTGCATGCGGTAGGCGGCATCAAGAAGCTGGTTGATGGTGTTCAGTTCGAGCGACTCGATCCCCAGCAAGGATCCAGCGGCGGATTTTGTGGCCATCGATCGACCTCAATAAAAAACCGCAGCCAACGCTGCGGTCCCGAAACTCAAATGCAAAAAGCCTAAATTCTCAAAACTTCTCTTCAGAGGTGGCTTGCGATATCTCAGACTTCCTTCTCCACCAGCAGAACTTTTTCGGCGCTGTCAATTTCCTGCAGCTTCACTTCGATGATCTCGACATCGCTGGTCTGCACGTAGCGTCCAACGAAGGCGGCCTCCACCGGAAGTTCCCGGTGTCCGCGATCGATCAGCACCAGTAACTGCACGCGCTTGGGGCGTCCATGATCGAACAGGGCATCGAGTGCTGCGCGAGTTGTGCGGCCGGTATAGAGCACGTCATCGGTCAGGACGACGTTCATGTCCTGGATATTTGCGCCCAGCTCCGATTTCTTGATCTGCGGGTCCACGCCGACGGTAGATAGATCATCGCGATAGAGCGTGATGTCGAGCGTACCCACCGGAACCGGCTTGCCTTCAATACGCTCGATAATCTTGCCGAGGCGCGTGGCGATCGGAACACCGCGCCGCTTGATGCCGATCAGCACCAGGTTGTCGATACCGTTGTTCTTCTCGATGATCTCGTGCGCGAGACGAACCAGGGTCCGCTCGATCTCCGAGGCGGACATCAATTGCGACTTCAGGCGCAAGTTGGGCTTGGCGGTGGTGTTCGAAGTCATCTTCGGCATGATACGCAAGCGAGTGCCTGACGGGCAAGGAGGTGTAGCCAGGCCTTTTCCTGCCTATGTGGCACCATTCATCACCGTCCCTATACGACTTAACCCGCATCGGTCGTGCTTTTGCTCGCTTTTCGGTACACCCGTCGTCTATCCCAGCCGTGCGAACGCGACCGCAAAATTCGCCACAAAACCACATCACGGTGGCCCACGGATGTGGTCCGGAACCCGTGGAAATCCATCGCGGAGTCGCTGTCACGCGGCCCCATCCGCGACATTGGCACGAGGAATATCATGCGTGCGCCATTACGGCCGGGGGTGGCTTTACGGAGTGTCGCGGTACCCCCCACGAGACTCCGACAGGCAGTATGTTCTTTCTGCCACCCGGCGAAGTGCACTCGAATCGGGCCTACGAAGAAGGATGCTCCTACACCAACGTATACATTTCGCAAAACCAGGTGCAGGAGGCGATGCTGCGGCTTAGAGGCTCGGAAAATGTCCCGGACTTCCCGGTGCTCATCTTCGATTCCGAAATCCATGCCCGATTTCTCGAACTCTGCCGGGTGCTCGAGCATTCCCGCTCACGACTGCATCGGGAAACAGCCTTCCTGGAATTTTTCGCAACGCTAACCGGGCGATTCGGGCTCCGCCGGCCGGAAAAGCCTGAGCGCGAGATCAAGGCAGTAAGAACGGTCCGTGAATACCTCGACGCTCACTTCGACCGCGAAATTGGCTTGGATGAACTTTCTCGCCTTACCAATCTGAGCCCGTTCTACCTCAACCGAACCTTCGGGCGCGAGTTAGGGATGCCCCCGCACGCGTACCAAATCCAGGTTCGCATCTCGCGCGCCAAAACCATGCTGCGACAACAAATGCCCATCGCCGATGTGGCCTTCCGCACCGGATTCGCCGACCAAAGCCATTTCACCCGCTTCTTCAAGAAGAATGTTGGAGTCACGCCGGGGGAGTTTCATCCCGACAGCAAGAACATACAAGACCATCACAGCGGGAGCAGATAAGTTCCGGTGATGATCCGAACTGTGACTCTTTGCGGTGTTCTCTTGTTCGGTGCGGCACTCTTTGCCAAAGGCCCGAGTGCTGCCTATGACATTTTCACCCCTTCTAACCTGCGGCTAATTAATGCCGAAGCCAAGCCGGTTAATTACCACGGACGTCGTGCCCTCGAACTCACGCCTCCGGCAGGAAAAGAGAAGAGCGACGAGGACATGCTCGCCGTGCTCGCCGGACCCGACTTCAAAGACGGAACGATTGAAGTGGAAGTCGCCGGCGCTCCGCGAAAAGACGCACGCGAAGATATGCGAGGGTTCATCGGCATCGCGTTTCGCGTCCAAGGCGAAGGCGACAAATTCGAGTGCTTCTACCTTCGTCCATCGAACGGACGCGCCGACGATCAGCTTCGCCGAAATCATGCTTTGCAGTACATCTCATCGCCCGACTGGGGATGGAAGCGGTTGCGCACCGAAAATCCCGGCCAGTATGAGTCCTATGCCGATATGGTGGCTGGCGAGTGGACGAAGATCAAGATTGTGGTGAGTGGCGCCAAAGCCCAGTTGTACGTAAACGGTGCCGCACAACCGGCGCTGATCGTGAATGACTTGAAACTCGGCGACGCGGCAGGGAAGATCGCTCTCTGGTCGCATACCAGCACTGAAGGCTACTTTTCTCGCCTGGTGGTGCACTAGCGCAAGAACATTCAATACTCTCCGATGGAAGTGGAAAATAATGCAGCAGAACACAACACACCCGCTGTGAGAGGGCGGCGTTCGCTCCACCGACGCCGCCCTCTAATCCAGGAACAGGGAACTCAATGCAATTCCTTAAGCTCTTCCTAGCCTTACTCCTCTCGGCCAGCGCTGTGCTGGTATTTGCGGATTCGTCTGTCACCACCCAGCGCACCGTCACCCAACTTGGGGATGGCATCTATGAAATCCGTCATCCCGATGCGCCCGATACTTTTCCGCAAGGCAACACCACGGTTGTGATTGGCGATAACGGCGTTCTGGTCGTTGACTCCTGTTATCTGCCTTCCTCGGCGCGCGAAGACATCGCGCAGATC
>DASTGW010000332.1:0-6542 GCA_035718705.1 Terriglobales bacterium
GGTATGAGTTGGGAGAAGATCAGCGACCGGAACGGAATTTACTGGCCGTGCCCGGAACCCGGACATCCCGGTACACCTCGACTGTATGAAGACGGAAAGTTCGCTCATCCGGATGGAAAGGCACATTTCGTTCCCGTAGAATGGCGTCCTTCGGCAGAGATGCCGGATGACGAGTACCCCATCATTCTCACCACCGGCAGAGTGGTTTCGCACTTCCTTTCCGGAACGCAAACGCGACGCATTGGCGGATTGCTCGAACAGTATCCGCAGCCAAACTGCGAGATTCATCCTCGCTTAGCGGAAAAGTTAGGCATCTCTGATGGCGACTTTGTGAAAGTCGAAAGTCGTCGCGGTCACGTGGTCGTGCGCGCACAACTGGTGAAGACAATTCGTCCTGATACCGTGTTTGTGCCCTATCACTGGCCGCTAGGTCGATCGGCGAACAACATGACCGTGCGTGCCATCGATCCCGAATCAAATATTCCTGAATACAAGATCTGCGCCGTTCGCGTCAGCAAAACCGAGCCGCCGGTAGACGAAATCTCAGCACTTCCCGTTGAAGCCGGAGGAGTTCGATGAGTTCGATGGCGTTTTTCATCGACTACTCCCGGTGTATCGGCTGCCAGTCTTGCGTTCAGGCCTGTGCTGAATGTGACACCCACCGCGGTGTCAGCATGATCCATCTCGAGACGATCGATCGCCGCGACAGCGTGCAAACCGCGCCTCAGGTTTGTATGCATTGTGAAGATCCGATCTGTGCTCGCGTGTGTCCGGCGGACGCCATCAAAAAGACTCCCGATGGCGTCGTGCAAAGCTCGTTGAAGCCGCGTTGCATCGGCTGCTCCAATTGCGTCGTGTCATGTCCGTTCGGAGTGCCGAAATATGAAGCCCGCATCGACCAGATGATGAAGTGCGACATGTGTTACGACCGCAGCAGTGTCGGTAAGAAGCCCATGTGTGCGACCGTTTGCCCGTCTGGAGCACTGACCTACACCACCATGGAAGAGATTCAACGCACGCGGCGAGGCATCCCCATCAACTCTTGGAAGTTTGGCAACGAGGAAGTAAAAACAAAGGTGTACGTGATGGTCCCGCGTTCTGTTGAGCGTGTAGATATTGATCTGGTGCAGATTACGCCTACACCTGCTCCGCTTCCCGACGATCCCTATGACGTAGCGTTGATGCTGGAGGAGGTCTGATGAACTCTGATCAGAGCAATTCTCTCGAACGACCGTGTGACGGATGTACACGCGCGCCAAAGTGGCGAACTGACTTCCCGATCGAATGGGAAGGCGACCATTATGTCAGCCGTCGCGAGATGGTGAAGTTCCTGACCTTGGGTTCACTGGTCCTCGCGGCAGCAAATTGGGTAACGGCGATAGCCGGCCGGCTTCTGCGTCGCAACAATGAATATGCTGAAAGAGTAGTGGCCAGCGCATCGGTGCTCGAGCAACAGCGCTCGTTCCTCTTCCGTTATCCAACGGACAAAGACCCATGCATCGGTGTCAGGACATCGGAAGGGAAGCTAGTCGCCTATTCGCAAGTCTGCACTCATCTCTCGTGTGCTGTCGTTTACAGCGAGCCTGAAAACAAGCTCCTTTGTCCCTGCCACAAGGGAGCATTCAATGTCAGTGAAGGAGCACCGGTGGGTGGACCTCCTACCCGACGGTTGCCGAGAATCATCCTGCAGCAACGTGGTGACCAAATCGTCGCCAAAGGTGTGGAGGTATAGATGAGTATCAGAACACAAGGTACTACGCTGTTTACCGCCATTCTGATGTTGGTCGTTTCCACCGTCGTGATTCAACTCTGGCTGCTGACCGTCTCCATGGAAGCACTCCTATCGCACGAGACCAGGACTCTGATCCCTGCGGCGGCTGGGTCTTCAGTACTGCTATTCATCAACGCCGGACTACTTCGCTACGTCTTCCGCTTCGACCACGAGGTTCAGCACGGCAAACAAGAGTAGTTCGGTGAGACTGCTGCTGGTCTCGCGTAGTTCGCATTGTCAATTCCTCGTCAAAAGCCTGCCATCGTTAGCTGAAACCGAATCCCCGGTGCTACCATTTATCTATTCAGGTGAGGTGGCCAAAATGCCGCAATACGTGATCGAACGCGAAATTCCAGGGGCAGGAAATCTTTCGGATGCTGAGTTGCAGGAAGTTGCCAGGAGATCGGTGGGAGCCCTGAAGGAAATCGGTCCGCAGATTAAGTGGCTTCACAGTTATGTGACTGGCGACAAGGTCTACTGTGTCTATCTCGCGCCCGATGAGGAAACCGTTCGCGAACATGCGCGCCGCGGAGGCTTCCCGGCAAATCGCGTTTCTGCCGTTAGACACCTCATTGATCCCAGCACTGCAGGTTAAGACTCGGCAGCACTTCCATTCGCCCCGAATGTCAGTGCTTCCTTAACTGCTTCATCTATCGGCATGGCCCAGCCCTCCATCCATGCGGTCATGCTCGTGCTGCGGTCCAGGCCGCGTCGCGCAAATTCGAGAGCCCGATCGAGTCTTGCCTTCTCCGCCGGAACCAGCATTGCACCAATTCGCTCGCGCACCGCTGCTGCCGCCCCTGCCAACCGAAGCGCTTGGATTGGTGTGGACCGCGCGGCCGCATTCGCCGCCAGGTACTCCAGCACCCTCGCTACGCCGCGCTTGTGATCGAGACTCTGATACATGCAGATGCTCTCCCCATACAGGCGGCACGCCTCTTCATTATTGCCTTCATCGGCGCACAATCCCGCAAGATCGGAGAGCGCGCTTGCGATACCCCATCCGTCACGCATAAGTCCAAAAGCCGACAGGCTCTGCTCATAACAGCTGCGCGCCGTCACCAGGTCGTTACGTTCCCGAGCCACATCACCCTGATAGTTGAGAGTCCATCCAATTCCCGACACATCACCGATTTTGCGAAAAATCGAGAGTGCTTCTTCATACAGCGACGACGCGCGTTCGAGTTCTTCGGACAATTTCATTATGTTCGCGAGATTACTGATCGCCCGCGCCGTGTCTGCCTGGTCTCCCATGTCCTTCCAGATATCGATGCAGCGCTCGAAGAGCAGCTTTGCGTGTTGCAGGTCTCCGCGATCGCGCGCATTTACGGCCAATGCATTTAGAGCAACCGCGACTCCGCGGTTGTCCAATTGTTCCACACAGGTTTCCAGGCTTTCTTCCAACAACACTTGTCCGGCGGTGTAGTCACCCTGTTCTCCGGCCAAAACAGCTGCCGCGAACAGGAGCCGTGCCCTCAACTTCGGGCGCCCATAACTTTCTTCCATTTTCAGCAGCCGCGCCAGTCGTTCGCGTCCCTCGGCCAAATGCTCACGTGTCTCCCAGAAGCGAAACAATGCCGCTCCCAATCGCAGGCCCCAGTCGGCATCATGCGTTTTGGTCAGGAAGTCCAGTGCAACACGAAAGTTGTCGTGTTCTTCTTCGAAACGATCCAACCATTCCGGGTGCGCTGTCGCTTCTTGATCGCCTTCTTCTCCAAGCACCAGGTAGTACGCGGCATGACTGCGTCGGGTACTGTGCTCGTCGCCACTCTCTGCCAACCGCTCGAGCGCGTATTCGCGAATCGTGGACAGCATGGCGAAGCGTGTTTCTCCTTCCGCTCGGTCCACCTGCTGGATGAGGCTCTTGTCTACCATCGAAGCCGTGCCGTCCAGCACGCTGATTCCCAGGTCGCCTCGCGTGTCGCAGACAGCTTCGATCGCCTCCAACGTGCATCCCCCTCGAAACACGGCAAGTCGCCGGAAAAGCGTCTGCTCCGCCGGATTTAGCAGGCTGTAACTCCAATCCACCGTGCCGCGCAGCGTTTGCTGACGGGTCGGCAAATCTCTTGCTCCGCCTGTAAGCAGGCTCAAACTGCTTTCTAATCGGCTCAGCATCGCCGGTGGCGAAAGCAGTTTCACGCGCGCGGCAGCTAACTCGATAGCCAAAGGGAGCCCATCCAGCCGCGCGCATATGGAAGCTACGGCCGACGCGTTTTCCTTGGTCAGCACGAAGTCGTGCTTTACCGCCTGTGCTCGGTTTGCGAACAAAGCTACCGCAGGCAGACTCGCCAGCTCTTCCAGCGAAGCCCCACTCTGCGGATCCGGTACGGCAAGTGGCGGAACCGGAAACTCCTGTTCTCCCGATAGGTGCAGCGCTGCCTGGCTCGTAACAACGATCTTCAACTTCGGGGATATCGCCAGGAGTTTTGAAATCACCGGCGCCGACGACACCAGATGCTCGAAGTTATCCAGCAGCAGAAGCATCGGATAGCGCAGTGCCGAGAGATATTTGGCGAGGGTGTCGTCCGCCGACTGTGTCGGCGAATCATGCAGGCCTATGGTCTGCGCGATCGTGGGAGCAATTAACGCAGGTTCCGAGATCGACGCTAGAGGTACAAAGCAAATCCCGTCAGCAAACGCATCCGCCATTTCAGACGCCACTTGCACCGCAAGTCGCGACTTTCCGATTCCTCCCGGACCTGTGAGCGTTACCAGCCATACGTCGTTGCGCTCAAGGAGTTGGCGCAGGGCTGCCGCTTCCCGTTCGCGGCCGATGAACTTCGTCCGCTGCGGCGGCAGATTATTGAGTTGACCTTCGTTCTCTCGTGCGGGAGCCTCCGCCAGTCGATCACGCACTTCGGCAATGTCGCGGGCCAGGTCACGGGTCGAGGCATATCGATTTTGCGGATCTTTTGCCAGGCAGCGTTCCAGGATCCAGAGAAAGGGTGTAGGGACGGCCAAGGTTCGCGCGGCGATCTGCTCCGGTTCGTCCCGAAGAATCGCTGCCGCCGTCTCGGCAAACGTTTTCTTATGGAAAGCTGGTGCTCCCGTCAACATCTCGTAGAGTACCGCCGCAAACGAAAATTGGTCGGAGCGGAAATCGACCACCGACCCGTTCGCCTGCTCCGGAGACATATATCCCACGGTCCCCATGACTTGCGCTGTGCTGGTGATCGAGGTGATACGGGTCGAAGTCTCCGCCGACATGCTTGTCTCGGGATTCAATTTGGCAAGCCCGAAGTCCAGAATCTTAGAGACACCATCTTGCGTCACCATCAGGTTCGCTGGCTTCAAGTCCCGATGAGTGATTCCGAACTCATGCGCCTTGGCGAGAGCGTCCGCGATCTGGGCGGCAATCCCGATCACTTTGCGAAAGGGAAGCGGTCCTTCAACAATGATCTCCCGCACGGTCTGTCCGGCAAGCAACTCCATCGCGATGTAATGCGTGTCGCCTGCTTGGCCGAACTCGTAGATAGTGATGATGTTCGGATGGTTCAGCGCTGATGCCGACCGGGCTTCCTGTTCAAACCGCAGCAGGGACTCGCGTTTTGAGTCCCCATCCAGGGACACAGTCTTAAGCGCTACCTCGCGGCCGAGCCTGGTGTCACGTGCTCGGTAGACCTTTCCCATTCCGCCCGCGCCAATACGTTCCAGAATCTCGTAGGGTCCAAGGCGACTTCCAGGCGGGATGTCAGAGAAATCCGGGGAATGGGCAGCGTTCATGCGAAACCAGCGACCACTCTAGCCGGGATTCCAATGCAGCTGCAGGTCCCACAATGCCTGCAGGAACATTCCCGGGAGGCTGCTTATAATAACCGAATCTGGGGAGGGAGTATTCATGGACGTTCGCACCCTGCAGCGGCCTCTTAAAGACCAATATCGTCAGAATCCAGCCAGCTCCCGCATTACCCTCAAGGCCCGAGGCACGCAAACCGACGCTCCGGTTGCTTGCTCTGTTGATATCGGCCGCGCCATCTACAACGCCCAGGCACATAAAGGCGTCGGCGGCGCGGGAACGGACGCTTGTTCCGGCGATCTCTTGCTCGGCGCAATCGCCGCTTGCGCTCAGATCACCTGCCAGATGGTCGCCGCTGCAATGGGAATTCCCACCGAAAGTATCGAAGTCACCGCCGAAGGCGATCTCGATCTCCAGGGCACGCTCGGGATTTCCAAGGACGCTCCCGTCGGTTTCCAGAACATCCGCGTTAATTTTGACGTCAAGGCGCCACAGGCGAATGAAGACCAGCTCTCAGCGTTGCGAGCTAAGACCGAACAGTACTGCGTCGTCATGCAGACCCTGATGAAGCCGCCGAAAATCGAAAACAACTGGAATCCTCGGTAGTGTTTCCACCTCTCCGGCAAAAGAAAACGGCGATCCTGATTCAGGATCGCCGTTGCTCGCTAACTCCTGCTGCTTTCTTATTATTCTCCCCACATGATCGACAAACCTTGCGAGGTCGAATTCCCCCAGAGCACGCTGTTTCCCCAGAGCACGCTATTTCCAGTCATGCTCGAGTTGCCCCACAGCACGCTGTTGCCCCAGAGAACGCTATTGCCCCACAGTACCGACTGACCGGTGGAGGTGCTGTTGCCCCACAGCACGCTGTTCCCCCAGATCACCGAATTGCCCCAGAGTACGGAATCGCCCCACAGCACGGACTGGTCTGTTACGAGCACCACGTTACCGTTGCTGTCGAGAGCAGTGGCAGGCGATTTCGCGTTACCCACCAGCGCGGGAACATCTTCCATGTCCATCAGGGCAGCTTGAATG
>DASTGW010000333.1:0-6359 GCA_035718705.1 Terriglobales bacterium
GTGAAGCCCCAGACAGTGGTAACCAGAAATCCCCAGCCGACGAGGACAAGGAATTTTTGATCGAACACGTGGGGGATGGCGGGTGAGTCGCCGGCGAAAGCAGCAGCAATCGCACCGTAAAGGTTTGCAATCAACACGGCGAGAAAGCTGAGGGTGCCGATCATGACTACGAGCGTCCATGCGGCTAGCTTTGGCTTCTTATCCGATGATTTTGCTTCGGGCTTGTGATGGGAAACGGCGGCGAAGAAGACCAGGAATCCCAGGAGCTCGAACACAGCCGAAAGAGGCAGTGCGGTTCGCCAATGCCATTGATAAACGTTGGTGAACCAGCGCAGTCCGACGCCGCTTGACCAGAGTGCGAGAGCGATCCACGGCTTCGAAAGCGCGACCTGACTGCTGCCGCGCATCTTCGGGATGGAATAGAAGCCGATGCCAAGAATGAAAGTCCCCACCCATCCGAAAATCTGGGCGTGGCCGTGAGCTTGCATCCAGGCGGCCGAAATGTGTTGCGAGTGACCGCTGATGGAGAAGAGGTTCCACACTCCGAGAAACGTGCCGGGCAGGAGCATGAACGAGAGTCCCACGCTGATGTAGGTCGTCAGCATGCGTGAGAGACCGACTTCGTGCCGCCGCGAGATCGCGAAGATCTCGGTCGGCGACAGCTCGTGTCCGGCGGCGTTTTCTATGCGAGTGGGGAATGCGTTCATCATTACTTGCCGACGCCTTCCAACTCGATCGCGCGGGGGAACAGGATGTTGTTCTCGAGATGAATGTGCTGGTGCAGGTCGGCCTCGAATTCCACCAGGCCCTGGTAGAGCGTCTTGTAGCTGAAGCAGCCTTCTTCGGGAGCGGTGAATTGATTGGTAATTTGACGCAGTTCGCGGAGAGCTTCGCCCGCGGAGTCGTGCTCAATTTCCATCATGTGGATGGGATTACGAACGCTGCCGAACATCGCGCGGCGCTGGCCGTTCGACTCGAGTTGCTTGATGTAAGGGAAGAGGATCTGTTCTTCCTTCAGCAGGTGCGAGTTGAGTTCATCGCGCATGGTGCCAAAGACGATCAGAACACGCTTGAGTTCGGGGTGCTTCTCGGCGTGCTTCCCGGCGACTTTGTTGAGCAGCAGATCGAGTCGCGGAAGCTCCTGTTTCACGTAAGCGTGATGTTTGGTGACGATGTGATCGACCAGATCGGAGAGAGGGGCCTGCTTCCAATCCGAGGCACCATTTAGTTCCGGTGTGACGATCGCAGATAAGCTGCTTAGTACCTGTTCAACGGGAACCTTAATCTGAGCACAAGCTTCGGAAAGTGATTTACCCCCGCCGCAGCAATAATCGATGCCGAGTTTTTCGAAGACGCGGACAGATTGCGGAATTTCGACGGCGTATTCGCGAACCGTTTTACTGGTGTCGTACATTGCATTTCTCCCTTGGGTACTGAGTTGCCCCTCACCAGCGATCCCACGCGCTGGTGAGGAGCTATCAGGAGGTTGGAACGTTTTCTAGCGTCAACGTCCAAGGGCAATGTACGGGGAGTGCGCGCACGAGGCCGATGACTTTTGTCACGCCAATCACAAAGTAATGTGATTTGCGACGGCCCTGCTGTGATTTAGGTCACAGTGGAGTTAATCGGCAGACTCCAGTTCTGCCTGCAAATCCGCGATATTGGGGATAATGACGGTCTTCCCTTCTATCGTGATAAGACCTTCGGCCTGCAAACGGCTGAGATTGCGGGATACAAGTTCGCGGACGGTTCCGATGTGCGATGCCAGTTCCTGGTTACTCGAGGGCAAGTTGGCTTCCAAGCCACGGCTGGTCCTGGTACCTTCGCGGCCGATGCGAACCAGAAAGGAGATAAGGCGCGAGCGCACAGTAGTAAACGAAAGCTCTTCGATGATTCCGACGAGACGGCGGAGCCGGGCACCGACGATCTTCAATACTTTCAGGGCGACCTTCGGATGTACCAGGCAAAGCGAGTAGAAATCCTGCTTGCTGACAAACAGAACTCGCGTCTTGGCGGCGGCAGAAGTTGAAGCGGGATAAGTGCCTCCATCAAATACCGGCAATTCGGCAACCGAACTGCCTGGGCCTTCGATCGACAGTACCTGTTCGCGTCCGGCGGGAGAACTTTTGAATATCCTTAGTGCGCCGGCCTCAACAACAAATAATCCAGCGCACGGTTCACCTTCGGAAAAAACCAGGTCCCCCTGCTCGTAATCACGTGCTACGGCGCGCTCGGCGAGGAACTGCAGTTCTGGTTCGGAGAGATCGGCGAATATCGCCACACGGCGAAGGGTGTCGATGGGGTTAGCTGGTTTAGAGACGGCCATGCCAACATTGTAGCCAGCACCGCACTTAAGCGGGAAGTTCGAGTTCCTCGATTCTCTTGCTCAACCTCAGACGGGCTGTGCGAGTGGCTTCCCACTGAATGGCCGGAGCAAGAGCGAAGGCCGCACTCGCGGGGTACCACAGGTACCAAACAAAAGAGGTATAGGTCCAAGGAATGAAGCCGTAAGCGGTGACCCAGTTGATCAGGCTGCAGAAGCTGGTGAGGAAAATGCCAAATACAAACGCGCTCCACACCTTGCTGACGAAACCGTTTCCCATCTCGACGGCTGCGCGCCGGAGCACGATGGCCTCTAGCAGGAGCAAGCTGAGCAGGTAGTCTCCTGGCCAAGTAAGAGCGTGTTCGGCGGTGACGCCCTCAGGGTGGCTTTTGATAGTTCGAACAACTCCGATGATAACGACCAGGGTGTAGAGCAGAGCTCCTCCGACGAGGAGGAAGTCAACGGGTTTCGGCTTGGCAGTCAATCCAAGTTGCCTGTAGACGCGTATCGCGAAGTACAAGCCGGTGCCGAGCAGAATCAGGTAGACGGGTCCGCCGAGCACGGTACCGATGCTTCCAAGCAGCGAGCGTAGAGACTGCGTTGATCCACTCACGACGTAGTTGATGGGATTGATTGCGCTGTCGACGGTTAATAGCTTAGTGAGAATGGTACCTATCAATGCGCACAATGATGCGGCGACAATGTAGAACCATGCAGACCCCAGAGGCTGAGCGGCCGAAAATTCTTTGTAAGCAAGGCTGGCGAATAGGAGCTGGGCAACGGAAAGAAACAGAAAGACTATTGCGCCTTCGTAATCGAAATACATGCGAAGAGCATGCTGATCACCCGTGGCAAGCCAGTGACCATGTACGAAAACGCCGATGACCAGGTGGACGAGAGTCACCGTCAGAATGATTCGTGTCGCAGAAGAAGAAGGACCAGTGAATAAGGGCATGATTTAGCTCGGCACCTGCTGTGTTCGGTCCCAAATGCGAAGTACGTTGGCCAGTACCGCAGTTCCTGCCTGTTTTCCGAGGAAGGCCGTAACCACCGGTTCCACTGCCCGAGAAAAGCCTTCCCTTTGTAGCCTGTCGTGATCGCAGCGATCCAATAGGCGAATCGCCGTGCGACGTCCAATATAAATGCTCAGTTCTGCGAGAAGGCGGTCGTAAAGAGCGCGTGTCGCCTTCGGTTCATTGTCAAACTGTTGTTGGGAGACCGAGCCTTGCTGTAACCGCAACGTTAATTCCGTCAATCCTTGTTCAACTGAAAATTCTTGATTGACTGTCTCCACGGTGGTGGCGAAGTACTCGAGCCCTGATTGGAGCTGTTCCAAACGTAAACGACAACGCTCGCACCGGGTTATATGAGTCCTGAGCTTGATTTCTTCGCTTGCGCTTAACTCGCCGTCGAGCGATTCCATCAGCTTCCCGGGCGAGGGGTGACGAATATCCTGAATCCATCGCATCATGCTTCTTAGAGCGCTTCGCATGGTAATCCTTCCCCGCCAAAAGCTTTGCGCAACTTTTCTGCACCGCGCGCCAGCATGGCACCTACCGTTCCTGGTTCAACATCGAGGATGTGTGCGATTTCTTTGTAAGAAAAGCCTTCCCTGCGAAGCTGGAGGCACTGCAGTTCACGTGGAGAAAGCAGCTGGACGGCGACCTTCATCGCTTCCGATTGCTCAAATACTTTATCTGGTGATTGAGACTTGTCAGGGTAGGCACGGGCTTCCTCGAGCCCGACGGACATCTTGGAAGCGAGTGATTTTTGCTGGTCGAGAACGTAATTTCGCAGAACCCGGAACAGCCAGGCTCTTTCCGCTTTTACTTCTGCCCGCTGACGTTGGATGTGGTACTTCAGGAATGTTTCCTGAACAGCGTCCTGGGCGACGCTCGCATTCCTGGTTAGGAGCAGCGCGTAACGAAAGAGTTGAGGCGCCATTTCCCGGTAGAGCTCGGACAATTCTTCTTCGAACTTCCGAGGAGATTCGACAATATCACCGCTTGGAGTTTTCTTGTCGCTCAGATGCTGACCCTTTTCTCCATCCTTGGAAGTGTTGCCCGTCGCTTCCTTCTTGCGCGAGGTTCGCTCCTTCTTCGGTGACTTTTTTCCGAACATGACGAAAGTTAGCGTACGTCTTTGATGTGAGCATAGCAAAGGTACCTTCTGATGTCCGTCCTTTAGTCACATGTCGCCGAGATAGTAAGTAAAGAAAACAACCTCACGATTCGTTTTCCCTGTGAGTGGACCATAACAGGTCCTGGGAGGACTGTTTCGATGTGGGTACGGGGAAATTGTTCACGAAGACGTTATGCGTTGAACAGAACGCTCACAGTGCGCTGTGAGGGCGCGAGAAGTAAGGCGGCACGTGGCGACCACGGCTTCAGCCTGGTTGAACTATTGATCGTAGTTGCGATTGTGCTCGTTATTTGTTCGGCGTCACTGATGGCGATTAACTCCGTATTGAAATCCTCCCGTGCGGACTACGCGCTACAAATTGCTCTAGGGCAAATCCGGCAAGTGCATCAGCGCGCGATCGACGAGCGGCGCGTGTACCGACTGACATTCAGCACTCCCGGCAACATTCGCACGGACCGCATGGATTTCTCGGGCGGCGTGTGGACGCCCTCATTCATCGACTCAATCAACTTGCCCACCGACATGCAATTCACGGTCGTGAGCGGCACTCCGACAACGACAACACCGAACGGGTTCGGATCGGCGAGCAATGCAATCGACTTAAGCGTGAATAACACGAGCGGCGCGACACAGATGCTCTTCCAGGCGGACGGTCGTGTCCTGGATTCAGTGAATCGCGTCGCTAACGGCATCGTGTACCTGGCAAGGCCGGCGGACCTGGCTTCGAGCCGGGCGGTGACCATCTTCGGCAGCACCGGCCGAGTAAAAGGTTGGAAGCTATTCACCTCCGGGTCCAACAAGTACTGGGGACAGCCATGAAGAAGACTTTTCAATCCGCGCGAGGCGAAAGAGGATTCACTCTGGTTGAGGTGATGATCAGTACGGTGGTTCTCGCGATAGGCCTGCTTTCTTTAGCGGCGGTATTTGGGGCCACAATTTCAGTCAGCCAGCAATCGCTCGAGGACCAGATCGCAAAGCAAAAGGCACGGGAGGCGCTGGAGGGCGTTTATAGCGCTCGTAATGACACAGCGTTGACTTTTGATTCCATCCGCAACGTCGCGGACGGAGGCATCTTTAAGGATGGATTCGTGTCCATGTACCTTGCGTGTCCGGCAACCGGTACCTGCAGCACCAACGGAGTTGTCGGAACCACGTCAGAGACGTCAACGCTCGATCGTGTCGTTTATCCGGGACCAGATGGATTGATGGGCACCGCCGACGATCGCGTCGTTCCTTTGTCGAATTACAAGCGACAAATTCTAATCACGCCCGTGCTGAATTCCGATAGCACGACAAATCCAGACATTCGCAAAATCACGGTCACTGTTCGCGTCTACACCGCCAGCCGTGGTGCGCGCGATTACACCGTCAACGGATACATTTCCCGATTCCCATGACAATCAGCCAAAACTGTGGGCCCAAGTCCCAGCAGGGTTTTGGACTGCTGGAATTACTAGTTTCGATCGCCATTGCGTTGCTTGTGATCGGCGCCGCCACGCGCGTGTTCATGCAATCGATGCAGAGCACTGCGTTCGTGATGCAACGGAACGAAATGCAGACGGAGTTGCGCGCGGCGGCAAACCAGGTCATTCGCGACCTGCAACAGGCTGGCACAGGCGTGCCGATCGGCGGCATTCCGATCCCGCAAAATGGCGTCGCGGGAGGAAGCAATCCGGTATTCGGGGCGGATTCAACGCTGACTTATCTCAGCTCCAATACCACATTGACACAGGGTCGGCTGTACAAGGTCACGCCGGCACGAAGCGCGTCTTCGGTCGGCCCACTGCGAAGCCCGACAACCAGCGACGCCATTGTGATCACCTATGCCGATCCGAACTTGAACTGGTCAACTTTTTCGACCACCACTCTTGCCTCGGACGGCAGCACGCTGACG
>DASTGW010000334.1:0-8225 GCA_035718705.1 Terriglobales bacterium
TGCGCATCATTTCGGCTTCCGGGATATTGCCGAGTTTTTGCAGGTGAGTGAAGATCGGCTGCACTGGCCAGCTTCCCATCTGTACCTGCGGGGCCATGCCTTTGGGAATCACGCGCGGCAAGTTTTCAGTTATGCCACCGCCGGTAATGTGGGCGCAGGCGGTGACGGCATCGGCTTCGAACAAGCGGCGCAACACCGGCCAATAACTCTTGTGCGTACGCATCAGTTCGTTCCCGACCTTGTTCTTAATCTCGTTGATGTAGGACTCGGCCGAATATTTCGCGACTTCGAACAGCAGTTTGCGGGCGAGCGAATAGCCGTTGGTGTGCAGGCCGTTGGAAGGCAGTCCGACGAGCACGTCGCCAATCTGCACGTTTTTCCCGGTGATGATCTTTTCGCGCTCGACCACGCCCACGATGAAGCCGGCAAGGTCGTATTCGCCGCCGGCGTAGAAGCCGGGCATTTCCGCGGTTTCCCCGCCGATGAGAGCACAGCCGTTGTGCTTGCAGGCATCAGCGATGCCGCTGACAACTTTCTCCGCCGTTTCCGGATCGAGTTTGCCGGTGGCGAAGTAGTCCATGAAAAACATCGGCGCCGCACCCTGCACGGCGATGTCATTCACGCAGTGGTTTACGAGGTCGCCGCCGATGGTGTGGTGCAGGTTCATCTCGAATGCCACTTTAAGCTTGGTGCCGACTCCGTCAACACTGCTGACCAGCACCGGGTCCAGATACTTCTTCTTGTCGACGGCAAAGAGTCCGCCGAAGCCGCCGATGTCACTGAGCACACTTTTGTTAAAGGTGCGGTGCGCCAGATACTTGATGCGCTGCTTGGCCCGGTTGGCGCGCTCGATATCCACGCCGGCATCGGCGTAGGTAATTTGTTGGTCAGGAGCTACTTGTTCAGCCAAGTTAGTGGTCCGTCTAACGCAGAAAAGTTAAGTGCAGGAAAGCAGCTATTCTAACATTGCTGCGCGAAAACGAAGGAAACGGGTGAAATTTTGAGGGCAGGCAACGATTTGATACTTACAGCCGAGAGTGTGATTCCCCAAAATGGAACTGTGTTCAAAACTTGGGCAATCCTAGTCCTTCTACTTTCCTCGGCCGCGGCGCAAACGTCGGGAGTGCTGATTGGTTTCTCAACATTTGACGACAAGCGAGGCGAGGGAGAAACTCCGCAGCTGCCGAGCTATCACACTCTGTGGATCACGCATTCAGGCCCGAAACCGCAGTTAGTTGAGAGTCTTGATGTGTTGTTGATTCCGACCGACGAAGGATGGAAGCGCCTCGGAACCGCAAGCTACTGCACCGATTTCTGCCAGTCGGGCTATTACGCCTTGCAGAATCTGTATCTCGTTGGACCGCACGAAGCAGCGCAACTTCGCCCGACGGATTCGGCACGATGCCGACGGCTCCTGAGTTCCGGAAAAACGAGTAGGGCGGAAGCAAGCTATTCGGTTTCCGCAGTTGGAACGGACCGAGTTTACTGGGTCAATCCGAGCTACATATCGCATATTTCGGATTCGAGCGAGTTTGAGCCTTGCGAGGCCAGGGGCAATCGCGAGCGTGTGGAAGCCATCGTGTCCGAACTCGGACACGACATGTCCGGCAAACTTGAGTTCACGCAGGTTCCCGGGAAGGGTCTCGATGAGGCGCTTGCACTTGCATTTGAGAAGGCACGCAAAGGCGCGGCGGCGAACGGTCAGGAGTGTCCTGCAGACATCGATATGGGGAGTTTGTCAGATTGGTACATCCGGCGGACTGCAGGTGAGTGGCGCGCGTTCGCGTATCAATGGTGGATCCCGAACACCTGTCTCCTGGAGGCGAAAATCGAAGCACCACTGCCCGAGAATTTTGTGGGTCAAGATCATCTGGCGGTACCATTCGAGACATTGAGGAAGATCTATCCGAAGCTACAAGATGCGTTTTCATCTCCGTTGGGCGACATGCTGGTGCTCAGGCTTCCCGGAGAACTCCACGCCTTCGAAATGAAAGACGGCGTGATGCCGAAAGAATTCACGACGATTCCGTTGCCGGACTCGGGTGCCGATACCGTCATGATCCAGTGGGCGCTGAACAAGTTCGTTTCGCGCTGGACGGCGGAGATCAAGCAGATGAAGGCGGCAGGATTTCCGAAGCCAATCTTGCGCTGAAAACAGTTCAGCCCGGCCTTGCGACCGGGCTGAGGAAAAAGTTAGTTCGCTTTGTCCCGCGCGACTGGAGCCGCGCTCTTCAAATCGTTTTCGAACTACGCGGCCTTTGCGGTCGCCCAGGGATCGAGCACCACTTTCGTGCACTTCTCCTGCTTATCGCGGAAGATCTTGTAGCCGCGAGGCGCTTCCTCCAGCGATAGTTTGTGGCTGATCACAAAACTCGGATCGATTTCGCCACGTTCAATACGCTCTAACAACGGCTTCATGTAGCGCATCATGTGGGTCTGTCCCGTTTTCAAAGTCAGCCCCTTGTTCATGAATGCGCCGAGTGGAATTTTGTCGACGAAGCCGCCATACACGCCGGGCAGCGAGACGGTTCCCCCCTTGCGGCAGGCAATTACGCACTCGCGGAAGACTTGAGCGCGATCGAAGGTGAGCCGCATCTTCTGCTTCATGTTGTCATAGAGATAAGGTAGCGTATGTCCGCTGGCCTCCATGCCCACGGCATCCATGCAAGCGTCAGGTCCGCGATTCGCGGTCATGTCGCGAAGCACGGTGAGCACGCTATCTACTTCGTCCTGGTTGATGACCTCAGCTCCCCCTTCTTCCGCCATCCGCAAGCGCTCGGGAACTTTGTCGATGGCGATGACCCGTTCCGCTCCGAGCATCTTCGCCGAACGAATGGCGAATTGCCCAACTGGACCACATCCCCAGATTGCAACGGTATCGCCGGGACGGATGTTGCAATTCTCCGCGCCCATGTAGCCGGTCGGGAAGATATCGGACAAGAACAGCACCTGCTCGTCGGGTAGATTGTCAGGAACTTTGATGGGTCCAATGTCAGCAAACGGGACGCGAGCATACTGCGCCTGGCCGCCGGCATATCCACCTGTCATGTGCGAGTAGCCGAACAGACCGGATGGCGAGTAGCCCATGAGGCTTTCGGCGATCCATGCGTTTGGATTGCTGTTGTCGCACAGCGACCAGAGTTGCTCCTGGCAGAAGAAACAATTGCCGCAGGCAATGGTGAAGGGCACAACCACGCGGTCGCCGACCTTGAGGTTCTTGACCGCTGGCCCGACTTCCACCACTTCGCCCATGAACTCGTGACCAAGAATGTCGCCTTGCTCGAGCGTGGGAATATAGGCGTCATAAAGGTGCAGATCGGACCCGCAGATCGCGGTGCGTGTGATCTTGATGATCGCGTCACGCGGATTCAGGATCTTCGGATCGGGAACGTCCTCTACGCGGACGTCTTCGGCGCCATACCAGCAGAGTGCTTTCATGATGCCACCTCCTGAGGCTGCTGCGATTGCGGACGCACCGCACTTTGCGCCGGCTTGGGCCGGTAGTCGGTCATGAGCGCCTTCTTCAGCCTGATCTTGGCGGAACGGCGACCATGCGACTGACCAACGGTGGTCGCGATCTCACCGGCTTCCATCAGTTGCTTAAAGTGTCTGAGGTCTTCGTAGATGGCCTGCGAAGGATCTTTGCCGAAGAGCTTGGCGAAAGCTTTACCTACGGGACCGGCAGGCGGCATGTACTGCATGGCGACGGTTACTTCCGTCCCGCGATTGCCGGGAGCGCGCCGGAACTGTACTGAGCCATTGTTTGGCAGCACAGAGTTTGGCTCCGACCGCCACACCAGCCATTGGCCTTCGCGCTTGTCGACGACTTGCGCCGTCCATTTGATTGGCATCTGCAGCGGACCGCGTGCAACCCACTCGCTCTTGCCGTTGCCAAGATCCCGAACTGATTCGAGATGCGACATGAAACGGGGGAGGTTTTCCAGGTTGAGCCAGAAGCGGTAAGCCTCTTCCTGAGGAACATTGACGGTGAAACTGGCTTCGGCGTGGATGGATGCTGGTTCGGAGGGGATACGACTGCCGCCAAAGGCCAGCAGTCCGCCGGCCGCAGCTACCGCGGCGCCCGTCTTGGATCGGCGGGTCAGGCCGTACACGGCAAGTGCACTCCCGCCCACGATCGCTCCCCACCGGGACCAGGCAATACTTCTGCCATTGAGGCCTTGTTGGCCACGATTTCGGAATTCTTCATTCATGATGTCTGCCTTTGTGAAAAGGGTCGTTTCAGGTCGGATGCGCGAGCGCTGAGGGAAGGTGTGTGCAAAAACAGAGGCTGCTCCGGAAACCAGAGCAGCCGATTCGGAGGTAGTTCGATTACTGTCCGGAGCTGAGTTTGGCAATCGCCTTGTTTGCTTCGTCCGCTTCTTTGCCGGTTGGCGACCAGGTCATGTAAGAGCGATACAACTCCAGAGCTTCCGCTTTTCTGCCTTGTTTTTCGAGCAGGCGCGCCAGGTGCAGAGTGGCCACGGGGTCATCGGGAAGTGCTTTGAGCGCATCGCGATAACGCATCTCGGCGCCCTTCTTGTTTCCATCGTGCAGGTTCCAGTCGCCGATATCCACGTCGTGCTCGGCTTCGAGGACATCCTCGGGCGTGCACCCGGCGGGACTGGCCAAGGAAGCCTGAGACGACTTGCTCGAGCTTTCACCCGGGGCCAGAGACGACGGCGTAGCGGGAGCAGGAGGTGCTGTCCGCCGTGCACGGGCGGCTTCGATCGCCTCGCATCGTTTCGCAGCCTGGGCTCGGCGCTCAGCGGCTGCATCTTCGGCTTCTTGCTGGCGTGCTTCGCTGTTCCAGCACTTGCTGAAGATGATGTTGATGCAGTCAGGAAGAGCATCGCGCAGTTTGCGCTTCACCTTGGAAGGTTTCTTCCGCTCTTGGTTGCCGGGCTGGGGCTTTTCTTCTGCCTGGTCCGAAGGAGCGTTCGGCTGTGGGGTCTGAACGACCGGAACGTCTTGAGAAGACGACGGCGGAGTCTGTGCCGTCGCCAATATGCCTAAAAGAATAAAGGAGAGCAGCAGAGAATAGCGGCGCATAGCAAAATTCTACTCCGGGGCAAAGGTCATCCGTTCTCGGCGGAAGTTGCTCCAAGGGCTGTGCGTCACAAACCGCTGTGACGCTCGAATTTCCCGACGGCAGCTGGTGAGCTTAGACTTCTGACGAGGACTTCATGAATCCCGTGGGCGTAAAACCTACCTCTATCTCAAAGCCGGGCGCAGTTAAGCCGGGCACCGATCCGGCTCACGACGTGTTGCGCACGGAACGTCATCCCCTCGACGCGGTTTTTCACCCCAAATGCGTGGCAGTAATTGGCGCAAGCGAGAAACCCGGTAGTGTGGGACGTCGGGTGATGTGGGCACTGCTCACCAGTCCCTTCGGGGGAACCGTCTTCCCTGTGAACAAAGACCGCTCCAGTGTGCTCGGCATAAAGGCGTGCCCATCCGTGAAGGACGTACCCGAGCAGGTAGATCTGGCGGTCATCGTGACTCCAGCAGCCGCCGTTCCGGGAGTCATTTCGGAATGCGTGGAAGCAGGCGTTCGGGCGGCCATCATTATTTCCGCCGGATTCCGCGAGCATAGCGCGGCAGGCGCTGCCTTGGAGCAGCAGATCCTCGACCGGATTCGAGGAACCCAATTGCGAGTGTTGGGCCCAAATTGCATGGGCGTGATGAATCCGTTGACCGGGCTCAATGCGACCTTCTCCCAGGTAATTGCGCGTCCGGGCAGCGTGGCCTTCGTCAGCCAGAGTGGCGCCCTGTGTACGGCTATTCTCGATTGGAGTCTGCGCGAACTGGTCGGGTTCAGCGCCTTCGTGTCGGTCGGTTCCATGCTCGACGTGGGTTGGGGCGACCTCATCGATTACCTCGGCAACGATCCGCGGACCCAATCGATCGTTATTTACATGGAGACGATCGGCGACGCACGGGCTTTCATGTCCGCCGCGCGGGAAGTGTCGCTGACGAAGCCCATCATCGTGATCAAGGCCGGAAGATCAGAAGAAGCGGCACAGGCAGCGGCTTCGCATACTGGCGCACTCACGGGTTCGGACGAAGTTCTCGATGCAGCCTTCCGTCGCACTGGCGTGTTGCGCGTGAATTCTATCGCCGACATCTTTTACATGTCAGAGGTGCTCTCGAAACAGCCGCGCCCGCGTGGCCCTCGTTTGGCGCTGTTGACCAATGCCGGAGGCCCGGGGGTTCTGGCCGCCGATGGCCTGATTGCAGCAGGAGGCAAACTGGCGAAGCTCTCGCCGACCACGCTCAATTCTCTGAACCAATTCTGTCCGCCGCACTGGAGCAAAGGGAATCCGATCGACATCCTCGGCGACGCGGGCCCCGATCGTTACGCCAAAGCCCTCGACATCGTGATGAAGGATCCTGATTGCGATGGCGTGCTTGTGCTAACCGCTCCGCAAGGTTTCACTGAGCCGACACAGACGGCTGAACTGATGAAGCCGTATGCGCATGGAACCGGAAAACCAATTCTTTCCTGCTTCATGGGAGGAGTGGAAGTTGCGGCCGCAAACGAAATCCTGAACCGCGCCGGCATTCCGACATTCCAGTTTCCTGACACGGCAACGCGGGCGTTTGTTTACATGTGGCGTTACAGCTACAACCTGCGCGGACTTTACGAGACGCCAGTGCTGCGGCCGGAAACCGATGACGGAGTGGATCGCGAAGCTGTCGCCGAAATCATCAAACGGGCGCGGTCGCAAAACCGCACGTTGCTCACAGAGTTTGAATCGAAAAAACTACTGAAGCGTTACGGGATCCCGACGGTTGATACCCGAATTGCAACCACGGCGGAAGAAGCCGTCACGCAGGCAAAACGGTTCGGATATCCCGTGGCACTCAAGGTCCACTCCGAGACGGTGACCCACAAGTCCCGAGTCGGTGGCGTGCGACTGCACCTGCGAGATGCCAAGTCTGTGCGTGCGGCGTTCAATGACATTGAGGCGGCAATCGAGGCCAACACGGGTCCGGGAAACTTCCTCGGTGTGACGGTTCAGCCCATGGTGACGCGCGACGGCATCGAGTTGATCGTCGGCTGCAACGTGGACCCGCAGTTTGGTCCGGTGCTTCTCTTCGGCAGCGGCGGGCGCATGGTGGAAGTACACAAGGACCGCTCGCTTGCCTTGCCGCCACTTAATACCACGCTGGCTCGTCGCATGATGGAACAGACGCGTGTTTTCAAGGAACTGCAGGCTTGTGAGGAAAAAGGCCAGCTAAAGCTCGAGGCTCTCGAGGCCTTGCTGGTGAAGTTCAGCCACCTGGTCACGGAACAGCCGTGGATCAAAGAAATCGACGTGAATCCGCTGCTTATTACGCCCGATGGACTGATCGGACTTGATGCTCGCGTGGTTTTGCACCCTGCTGAGACCAGGGAAGAAGATCTGCCGCGCCCCGCGATTCGTCCGTACCCGACACAACATGTCAGTAAGTGGAAGACGAAAAAGGGTTCTGAGGTCCTGATTCGTCCGATCCGTCCGGAAGATGAGCCGCTGATGACGGACTTCCATCAGCGTCTAAGTGATAGAACCGTGTACATGCGGTACTTCCAGCCGTTGAAACTCACGCAACGTACCGCGCACGAGCGGCTCACGCGCATTTGCTTCATCGATTATGACCGTGAGATGGCGCTGGTCGCCGAACACAATGGCGAGATCGTTGCCGTGGGACGCTTGAGCAAGATTCACGGAAAGTCCGAAGCGGAAGTAGCCGTGCTGGTACGGGATGATCATCAGCATCAGGGCATCGGAACGGAACTCGTCCGTCGCCTGATGCTGATCGCCAAAGAGGAGAAGCTGCAGTACGTACACTCGACGATGCTCGGCATCAATCGTGAAATGCGTGCCATCTGCAATCGACTGGGCTTCGCTCTCAAAGTTGATCTGGAAGAAGACCTGGTGAATGCGAGAGTGAAACTGTTGTAAAGGGTTGACCATTTTTACTGTCTATTGTCGATTGAGCGGCAATCCATCAATCGACAATAGACAATATTCAATCGGCAATCAGATGAGTTCCCGCGCGCGGTCCTTCAATGCCGTCCGTACGATCTCCAATCCCTTCGGCTCGCCGCGTGCGATCGATTCCGCAAACTTGAATGCCTGTTCCGCGCTGATCTTGCCCGGCATTGGTGCGGTGTTGGGATCAACAATGGCGTCGAGGATGGCTGGCCCGGGTGCTGCCAGGAACTGTTCCATGACGTTGCC
>DASTGW010000335.1:0-2800 GCA_035718705.1 Terriglobales bacterium
AGAAGGGAACTGGCCGCGCTCGCGTGGGCTCGATCCGTTCGCCACTGTGGCGGCACGGCGGCACGGTTCACGGACCTCAGCCGCACTCGCATGAGTACACCTTCCCCAAGAAAAAGCTGCTGGGTGCGCTACGTTCGGCGCTGGCGGCGAAGCTGGCTGATGGCAAGCTGGCGGTGGTCGACAGCTTCGAGCTGAAGGACCACAAGACCAAGGCGTTCCGCACTGCGTTGACCGGCCTGAAAGTGGAAAAGACCGCGCTGCTGGTGGATGGTGCGGAAGAGAATCGCAATCTCGAGTTGAGCTCGCGCAATTTGGATGGCGTCGAATTGGTGAAGGGATATGAAGTTCATCCGTATCACCTGCTGCGTTATGACGTTGCCATCTTCTCGCGTCCGGCGCTCGAGAAATTGCAGGACACGCTGAAGGCCTCTGCGTCGAAGCGTAAAGCGGAGGTGGCGTAATGAAATCGGCATACCAGATCATCCGTAAGCCGGTCATCACCGAAAAGGGCTTGGCCGTGAAAGAGAGCGAGAGCACGCTGGTTTTCCAGGTAGCTCCCGACGCGACCAAGACGGAAATCAAGCAGGCTGTGCAGACGATCTTCAAAGTGAAGGTCGACTCGGTGCGCACCGCCAACTTCCCCGGGAAGGAACGCCGCCGCGGCAAGTTTGCCGGCTACCGTCCGGACTGGAAGAAGGCGTACGTAAAGCTGAAGGCCGGCGAGAAGATGCCGGAGTACGCACAGAACCTGTAAGCAGTCGTTAGTCGTTGGTTGTTAGTCGTTAGTAAAACCAATGACAAAAAGTATGGGCGCTGTACATGGCCCGCTAAACAAGCTGAAAGTTAAGAGCTGACAGCTGAGAGCTTAAAGACATGGCAATCAAGACATTTAGACCGATTACTCCGACACTGCGCTTCAAGACGACGCTGGTGAACACGGACATCACGACCGATCGTCCGCACAAAGCGTTGCTGGAACCCAAGAAGCGTACGGGCGGACGCCGCAACTCGGGCGACATCACGTCGCGCTTCATCGGCGGCGGACACAAGAAGCAGTATCGCGTCATCGACTTCAAGCGTGACAAGACGGGCATTCCCGCGACGGTCACGACGATCGAATACGATCCGAACCGCTCGGCGCGCATTGCGCTGTTGAGCTATGCCGATGGCGAGAAGCGCTACATCCTTCAGCCCGACGGATTGAAAGTCGGACAGAAGATCATGAGCGGGCCGGATGCCGACATCCTGGTGGGCAATGCGCTGGCGCTCAAGAACATCCCGGCCGGTACGGTGGTGCACAACATCGAGCTGAAACCGGGCAAGGGCGCGCAGATGGCGCGTTCGGCCGGTGCACAGGCGCAGCTGGTGGCGAAGGAAGGTGAGTACGCGCTACTGAAGCTGCCTTCCGGCGAAACCCGCCGCGTGCTGCTGGACTGCATGGCGACGATCGGCCAGGTGGGCAATCTCGATCACGAGAACGTGACCATCGGTAAAGCTGGACGCACGCGCTGGATGGGCAAGAAACCGCACAATCGCGGCGTGGCGATGAACCCGGTGGACCATCCGCACGGCGGCGGTGAAGGCAAGACCTCTGGTGGACGTCACCCGGTAACTCCGTGGGGCCAGCCGACCCGTGGCTACAAGACCCGTAACAACAAGCGCACCGACAAGATGATTGTGGGCCGCAAGAAGGGCAAGTAGGGTCGCGCTTCGCGCGGCATTGATCCCTCGGGATTCGCCGAAAGCAGGCGCCCTGGGGATGACAAGTAAAAGCGGTAACAAGGAAAAGAATTATGCGTTCGACAAAAAAAGGGCCGTTCATCGATCAGCACCTGGTGGTGAAGATCACTGGCATGAACGAGCGCAATGAAAAGAAAGTGATCCGTACGTGGTCGCGGCGTTCGACGATCATCCCCGAGATGGTGGGTCACACGGTGGCGGTGCACAACGGCAAGAAGTTCATCCCGGTCTACGTGACGGAAAACATGGTCGGCCACAAGCTGGGCGAGTTCTCGATGACCCGCACCTTCAAGGGACACTCGGTGAAGGCAGCGACAGAGACCGCGGCAAAGCCGGCGAAATAAGGACAGAACTGCAATGGAATTCAGAGCCGAAGCACGATATATCCGGGTGTCGCCGCAGAAGGCGCGCCTCGTGCTGAACACGATCAAGGGACGCCGCGTGGAAGATGCGATGACCACGCTGACGTTCACCAAGAAGGGCATTGCGCCCACGGTTTCGAAGCTGCTGCGTTCGGCGATCGAAAACGCCAACTATCTCAGCACCGAGAAGGGCCTCGACGTTGAACTCGACAACCTGTTCGTAAAGGATGCCGTGGCCAACGAAGGTCCGCGCATGAAGCGTATCCGTCCGGCACCGATGGGACGCGCGTATCGCTACCAGCGCCGCATCGCGCACCTGATCATCACGCTCGGGGAAAAGGGCGCGAAGCAGAACGGCGGCACGACGGTCGTCGGTGACGAAGAGAAGTCGGCCGCTCCAAAGAAGACCGCTGCCAAGAAGAAGGCTCCGGCGAAGAAGGCCGCTGCCAAGAAGACTGCTGCCAAGAAATCGGTGGCGAAGAAGAAATAGTGGTTCTCCCCGGGTTAGCCGCAAAAAGCGCGGCGGAACCTGGGGCACCCAAGAAGAGTTTTAGCGGCGAGTATTCGTCGCGCAGGAGAAACGATGGGACAGAAAGTCCATCCTTATGGGTTCCGCCTCGGCGTAATCAAGCCGTGGAAGTCGCGCTGGTTCGTGGAGCGTGATTACGACAAGCTGTTGCTCGAGGACATGAAGCTGA
>DASTGW010000336.1:0-2297 GCA_035718705.1 Terriglobales bacterium
GACCAGGTTGCACACCATCCCGGTCGCCGGATCCACCTGCCCGCTCACCGTAACTTCCAGAAAATAATTGTGCCCATGGCCGTGCGGGTTGTTGCACTTCCCATAGATCGCACGATTCTCCGCCTCGCTCAGCCCGTCACAATGCAGCCGATGCGATGCCGAAAACATGTAGCGACGAGTTAGATAAGCCTTCATATGCAATCAAACAAGCATTCAGCACTCAGCAGTCAGCATTCAGTTGGGAAGAGTTCGTATCTAGACGACTGAACGCTGAGCGCTCATCCGTCATTCTTCCCCGTAGAAGTCCGCCCATAACTCCGGCGTTTCGTATACGCGCACCCGATGAAGTTTTGCGACCTTCAACTTCTTCTCCAGCCGTTTCCACGCCGCAATCGCGATGTTCTCTGTCGTTGGAATCTGGTCCTTGAACTCCGGCACCTCTTTATTCAAATAGCGATGATCGAGTGCGTCGATCACCTCGCGATTCATCACTTCCTTCAGCTGTTTCAAGTCGACGACGAAGCCGGTCTTATGGTCGACTTCTCCCTTCACCGTCACTTCGAGGGTGTAGTTATGCCCATGGCCGTTCGGATTGTTGCATTTGCCAAAAATGCGCTGGTTTTCTTCCGCCGAGAATTCCGGATTGTGGTAATGATGCGACGCCGAAAACTCTGCCCTACGTGTCAGGTAGACCATTGCTCTCCAGATAAACTAGGAAGACTGCCTGTCCGAACCCGCTGTCGAACCTTTTTCTACCGCACTTTCTTTGTCTGATGGCGAGTCGCCGCCGGCTGATTCAAAACCGGTGTACTCTCGCCCCTTCCACCAAATCGAGTGATGCCGGTGCGCGGCTACTGACCGCAGCAGCAACCAACTGAACATCGGCAAACCGAAGATGGAGAGTATGTTGTTGAACCATCCGGCATGCGCCCTGGCGATTCTGCGGATGAAGTTGATCCACACCAGCACCGCCAGCACTGCCGCCCACAGAGCCAGCGCCGGATGCCGCAGCAGCGCCATCTCTTCAGCGATCAACAGCAGTCCCCACATCACCGTGAATTCCGTCGCTCGCTGATAAGCAAGCGTCTTCGCTTTCGGAAACAACAGCACCAGGTTCTTCGTCCAGCCCTCCACAAGCTGATCCAACGAGCGATACATCCTCGCGCTGACCTCGCCTATCCCAACGCGGAAGCGTAGCTTCCCACCGCTCTCCTTCACACGAACAGCCAGCGCAACATCTTCCAGCAGATCGCCGGCAACCGCCGCATGTCCGCCAACCTGGTTATAAATATCTTTCCGCACCAGCAGATACTGCCCATTCGCCGCCGCCACCGGCGACGTTGGATCGGATACCTCGCTCGGACGGTACTGAGTCGCGAGTTCGGAAAAGATCACCGGCATCAGCATCCGCTCGGGCAGCGAACCCAACTCCTGCTTCGGCGAATACGACAGCAATACTGCGCCATTCTGCTCTGCCTCGGCCACCGCCCTCGCCAGCGACCCCTTTTCGGGAAATGTATCCGCGTCGGTGAACAGTAACCACTCACCACGCGCATGAGTTACGGCCGTCCAGATCGCGTTTGCCTTCCCTGTCCACCCTTCCGGGACCGGGGTGCGCGACTCGAATGCCCGCACATCCGCCAGCCAGGGATTCATTCCGACGAACGGGCACTCTTTCACTCCTGTAAAGAACGTGATGATCTCTGGGGTTCGATCCGTCGACGAGTCATCCACCACCAGCAGTTCGAACGGCACTCCTTCCTGCTCCACCAGCGACCGCAGGCACCGTTCCAGCGTGTCCTGCTCATTCCGCGCCGGTACAATAACTGAGACCCGTGGTGTGACGGAGGTTACAACCGAAGTGTGATCTTCTGTCATAGGAGGCCCGAGCCGCTCCGTACTATTATAGAAGCGTGAAACGCGTTCTCTCTTTGCTTTTCGCGGCCTTGATGCTGACGTTGGTGGGCTGCAAGAACGACAAGCCCGCCCAAATCGGCACTCAGGCACCCGACTTCACGGTTACGGATAGCCAGAAGACCGTCAGCCTGAGCCAATTCCGCGGCAAGCCCGTGGTGCTGAACTTCTGGGCAACTTGGTGTCCACCCTGCCTCGAAGAAGTTCCGTCCATCGTTGCCCTGCAAAAAGAAATGGGCGACAAGGTCGTCGTCCTCGCCGTCTCCATCGATGTCGACAACGACGCATACACCAAGTTCACCGAGAAGCGCATGCCCGGCGTGCTTACCGTCCGTGACGGCGATCAGAAAGCTAGCGGCCTGTTCGGAACCTTCGGCTGGCCC
>DASTGW010000337.1:0-4280 GCA_035718705.1 Terriglobales bacterium
GAGGTGCCAAATGCCGATCTTCTTTATGGCCTTGCTCGCGCTGGCGATGTTCGTCGGTATGGGGTTGATGCTCTTCTATGCCGCCTACGCCGAAACTAAGACGGAGCACGAGCTCGCCCGCAAAGGATCCGTGGAATTGAAGCCGGGATCGGAGACACACGCGCCGGTCGCGTGACGGGACGCTCCGTCCTCCTCGCAGTCTCTCCCGGCTTGCAGCGGCTGGGGCATGGACGCTTTGGGGCAGTCCCACAGGAGGCTCCATGCCCTGCCGCTCCTACACCCGCCTGAGTTACACTGGAATGTAAGCTCCCATGCTCGGAGGAGCGGTGAACCAACGGATCTTATCTGCACTTTTACTGCTGTTCGTCATCGCGGGCCTGCTTGTTTGGTACAACGGAAGTGAGAAGCCGGTACCGGCACGCCCGATCGGCAAGGCCATTTCCATCCCGGCGCCGCTAGGGCTTCCTCCGGTACCTGTTTCAGACGACAATCCGCCCACCGCTGAAACCATTGCCCTCGGCCGACGCCTCTATTACGAGACACGGCTATCGTCCGACAACACCGTTTCGTGCTCTACCTGCCACGATCCGCGAACCGGCTTTTCCGATCCGAAGGCCGTCTCGCAGGGCGTACAGAAGCGCCACGGAACTCGTAATTCCCCGACTGTGCTGAATTCCGTCTATTACTCCACCCAGTTCTGGGACGGGCGCGCCGACAGCCTGGAGCAGCAGGCGGAAGGTCCCATGCAGAACCCCGTCGAGATGGCTCATACGCTTCACGGCGTGGAGCAAAAGCTGGCGGCGGATCCAAGCTATCAGACAGAGTTTCAGACGGCTTTCGGGCCAGGCGGGATAACCATCAAGCGCGTGGTCAACGCCATATCGGCCTTCGAACGCACACTGGTGAGCGGCAATTCCCCGTTTGACCGCTGGTATTACGGGCACGACGAAAAGGCCGTCAGCGACTCGGTGAAGCGTGGTTTCCAGGTGTTCCGCGATCCCAGGAAGGGCAACTGCGAGTCCTGCCACACGGTGAACCAGCACTATGCCCTGTTTACCGATAATAAGTTCCACAACATCGGAATCGGCGCCACGGAAGACAAGGTAACCGACCCCGGTCGTTTTTCCGTTACCCACGCCGATGCGGACACGGCCGCCTTCAAGACGCCCACCCTGCGCAATATTGCCCTTACCGGCCCCTACTTCCACGACGGCAGCCGCCGGACCCTGAAAGAGGTTATGGACTTCTATATTGGCGGCGGAAACTCTAATCCGCACCTCGATAAAGAGGTCCACGCGCTCGATTTTCTGACCGCCCAGGAGCGCGCCGACCTGCTGGCCTTCATGGAAGCCCTCACCGGGGATATACCGCCGAATTCAGGGCCTCCTACCCAAAGCGTGGCCCAGCAGCCGGCTTCCATTCCCGAGGGAAAATAGACCAGTTCCCCGCTTGTAAATAGGACGATTACTTTAGGTACCTGCACAGGCTGCAACGCTCTCGTTAAATTGGGGGCGGTTCAGGAGCCAGTTGGCAGGCGCCGGGGACGTCAGAAGGTCTTAAACTTTTTGACTAGACATGGTTTGTAACTGATTTAAGCTGCTCATTTTAGTTGCACAACTTGTCGTGCACGCTTAGTATTTGCGTCCGTCCTGCAGACCGGCCCCGAATCTATTTCGCAAGTGGGGACTTTGCGGTCCATGTCGATGCGCACACAACTTCGCGGAGTACTTGAGGTAGTGACGCCCTCTGGCGTTTACTACCTGACCCCCTCGCTGAGGGAACGACTGTATCTCGTGTGGATGTTTCGTAACTTCCGCAATCTGCCGCTCGGTGTTTTGAGTGAGCCACAGCGGAAAAAGATCGAAGCTATCGCAAGCAAGCGCGGTACCCCGGACCCGCATGCCAGCGACGAGATTCTCGGCACCATCGATTGCACGCCCGTGATGAAGAAGCCCGTGCAACCGATTCGTGCGCCTCAGTTCCGCCAGTCAGCGCGCGTGTAATCGCGCCACTGACGAGGGCCAGGTATTCTCCTTCATCCCCTCACAGCCGTAGTGTTTCGTAAACTCCGCTGCACTCTTCGTGTGACTCCAATCACATCGCCCAGTGACTCTCTCAATTATTCTGAGAGAAGGATGATGGGGTGACATGCACATTCCGGCTTACCTATCGATGATCGTATCTCTCGCAGGGCTTACGGCGGTGCTGATGTGGCGCGTGCGCGAAGCACGCACTGCGGTTTCCATGAAGAAGATCGTCATGCCTCCGCTGGGGATGGCGACCGGCTTCTCGATGTTCCTGGTGCCGGCCTTCCGTATTCCGTGGACGTGGGCCGCACTTGCGTTTGCCATCGGGAGCGTCGCTCTCGCCTATCCGTTATTGCGGACCTCACGCCTTGTGCGCCAAGGCGAAACGGTGATGATGCAGCGCTCGAGCGCGTTCTTCGTGGTGATCCTGTCGCTGGCGGCAGTGAGATTCTTCGCGCGCGCCTACCTCGACAGCATTCTCTCGGTGCAGAAAACCGCAGCGCTGTTCTTCGTGTTGGCTTTCGGAATGGTCTTGCGCTGGCGAGCACAGATGTTCGTGGAATACCGGCGGGTGATGGCGGCGGATTCGTTGGCGTAATCAGACGCGCTTGCCGCAATGGCCGCTTCTTTCTTCATGCGATAATGAAGACTCTCACGGGGCCCTGTAGCTCAGATGGATAGAGCAGCGGTTTCCTAAACCGTTGGTCGGCAGTTCGACTCTGCCCAGGGCCTCCACTTCCCTTCCGTCGGTGTTATCCACTCAAAATGTTCTTTTTCGCGTCGGAGTAGCCGCCCTGTGTAGGTACTAAATGGGATTGTCGAAGCACTACTACCGGAATAACGTCTGCCAGCCTTAGCTGACTCTCTTGATGCGCGAGGTTCTCGAGCCGGAGGTCTGCGATCGCGAGAGAGGTGTGCGATGTATCGAGTAGCTTTTCTCACAGTATTGCTTTTGTCGTCCATCGGTTTAGTGGCGCAAGTCGCTACAGCCGATAGTCCTTTCCAGTTTCGCTACGCGGCGAACCTCAACAAAGGTGATTCATTCATCAATATCAGCAACGATGGCGCCAACGGGGCCGCGCTTTTAGGCCCGGGGATTGGAAATCCGGTCGGCAATATCTGCGTGAACGTATATGCCTTCAGCCCAGACGAGCAGGAGATCGCCTGTTGCAGTTGCCTGGTCACGCCGAACGGCCTGGCGTCGTACTCGATTAAGAAAGACATCATTTCCAACACCGCGACGGGCGTGGTCCCCACATCGGTAACGATCAAGTTACTGGCTACCCTGGCAGGTACAGGCGGGAGTGGCACCAGCTGCACAAACTCCGCCGCCAATGTCACGACCGCCACCATCGTCACCGGCATGGGAGCGTGGATGACGACGACGCACGTGTCCACGGTCACAACTCCGAGCCCCTACTGGTGGCAACCGCCAACCACAACCACAACCACATCGTACGATGAAACCGCCTTCACACCAGCCGTGCTAAGTGCTGGTGAACTGGCCAGTATTGGACTTCGTTGTGCCAACATCGTCGGGAATGGAAGCGGCGCCGGAATTTGCAAAGCCTGTACCCAAGGGGGACAGTAAGTAGCAACGTTCGCTAAAGGCCCGGCTACCCACATGAGTAAGCCGGGCCTTGCTCATTTGTGTGTAAACGCGGAGCGCTTCACTTCACACTTCGTGGCTTCTGCGATCTATTTCACAATCGGGAGTCCAGGAGGGATTTCTTTCCACTGCGACGCTACCCACGCGTGCGACGGGTCGACTGTGTTGGCTAACGATCGCGCGCTTCCCGCAAGAAAATTGAGGTAGTAAGTGTTGTAACCGTGACCGGCAACGACCGGATGATAGCCATCACGAATCAAGACGGCATCGCCGTCGCGCGCGGTCACTACCGTCTCCTTGGATCCATCAGAAGAATACAGCCGCTGGAGTGCAAAGGCGTTTGGGTGCTCGAAGCGATAGTAGTAGATCTCGTCGAGATCCACTTCCTGCGGAGGCTTGTGAACTTCGTGCTTGTGGGGAGGAAAGCTCGACCAGTTCCCTCCGGGCGTGTAGACCTCGACGGCGATCACCCGGTCCGCCGGGAAATCAGGAGGCATGACGTCGACGATCTGGCGCGAAGCATTCTCTCCGCCACGCAGTGAAGACTTCACTGTGTCCGGTGTCACCAGTCGTGGTTCGAGTTTCGCCTGTGACGGCACGCGGCATTCGGCAAACTCGCAGGCGGTTGTCGCGGTAATCACCGC
>DASTGW010000338.1:0-3932 GCA_035718705.1 Terriglobales bacterium
ATGCTCGTCGGCGATCCGATAGACGGAAACACACTGTACTTCGGGGGTATCTCGCTGTGGACATCGCGTGATGGTGCGAAGAGTTGGTTTAAGCATTCGGATCCGATCAGCGATCAACCGGACCAAGGCTTCATCAGCACGATTGCCGTAAGCCCCAGTAATCCAGACGTCGTTTACTTCGGGGCTGGGAACGGAGTATTTCGCAGAACGGCGCAGGCCAAGTCAACACCTCTCGGCTCACTCCCGGTGTGGATTGATATCTCCACGGGGTTGCCGAAGAGATTCGTTACCTCGGTAAACATATCGCCCATCGACCCATTGCAAGCGGCTGTCTCATTCGGTGGAGTTGGCACTGCAAAGGTTTTTCTTACCTACGACGGCGGAGCCAATTGGATAAACATTTCAGGGAACCTGCCCGACATCCCAACCAACGCAGTCGTAATCGATCCAGACTTGGCCGATACGTTATACGTGGGTACAGATGTGGGTGTGTTCTTTACTCTCGATCGTGGAACGACATGGAACCCACTTGGCCACGGGTTGCCTCGAGTCGCTGTGTGGGACATGAAGATGCACCGGCCGTCGCGTATCTTGCGGCTCCTCACGTATGGACGAGGAATGTGGGACGCAGCAGTGCCGATTCAATATTCTGGACCCGCACTGGCCATCTCACCACAAACTTTCCGCTTTCCTGATTCGAACGTAAATACCTCAAGCACCGCTTCGATCACTCTCTCTAACATTGGTTCCAGTACCTTGTCATTGGGCACGATCAGCGCTACGCCCGGTTTCGTCAGCGCCTCCCATTGTGGCAGTACGCTGGCTGCTACTACGTCATGCAGCATCGACGTTTCGTTCACGCCGCTCGAGCCAGGAGCGGCTTCCGGAGTAATTAACTTACCGAATGATGCAGTGAATGCCATCAACAAGGTTTTCGTCAATGGGTACGGCTTGTTACCTGCAGACAACGACCTCTACGCTTCGGCGCGCGTGATTGATGTTCCCGACTATCACGCGAAAATGACCACCTTCAATGCCACCCGCTCCATTGATGAGCCGGCAGCAAATTGTCCATTCTCAATCCCTAACAAATCGGTCTGGTTCCGTTACACAGCACTTTCTCCAGTGCGCGTCTCCTTAAACACTGCGGGCAGTGACTACAATCCGACCATTACGGTCTGGACGGGAAATCCCGGCACGTTCCGCAACGTGACATGCGCGTTCAGCTTTTCTCAAGCACAGACTACCGCTGCGACATTCGACACAACTGCAGGAACGGAATACAGCATCCTGGTTTCGCACGAACGTGATACAGGAGGATTACTGGCACTGAATTTCGCTGCTGGTGCCATTCCGTCTATCGTTCCTCCATCGATTTCGTCCGTGTTCCCTGATCATCGAACGGCAGGCAGCAACGGCTTCACGCTAAACCTAAAGGGTTCGTCATTCACCAGTACTTCTGTCGTGAGACTCGCAGGTACTACTCTCCCTACAACGTTTGTGAGCGCCAGTGAACTGAATGCACAGGTGAGCGCAGCATTGCTCACTTCGGTCGGCGACGTAGGCATTTCAGTAGTGGATGGACAATCGACGTCAAGCGCTGTGACATTCTCCGTCACGGGACTCACTCTGAATGCAACGACTACCATGGGCACAGTTTCTGCAGGTCAGCCTGGTAAATTCACGATCGCTCTAAGTCCCTCAGGCGGCGCTTTCGATGCAGCCGTTACATTTTCGTGCGCAAATCTTCCGCAACTATCGTCGTGTTCGTTTGCCCCAGCCACCATCACGCCTGGCTCGCAACAAACCACAACAACATTGACGATTTCCACCACTGGTCCCGGAGTAACATCGGCAGCCACACAGCGGCAGACCTTTCTCGCGGTCTTCCTACTTGCGCCACTATTTGCAGGTGCGATGAAAGTTTCGCGGCGAAGGGGTTTTGCAGCGCTTCTAGCGATAGCGTTGTTGCTCTGTGGAGTCGCTTGCGGAGGTGGCGGTGGGGGAGGTGTTAGTCCAGGACCGACAAACAATCCCGTACCCCGTACCCCGGCCGGAACATACACGATTACAGTGCAGGTAACCTCAGGAGCGTATTCGGTCAACACACCTGTGACGCTAGCAGTGCAGTAGGGCAATGAGGACCGTGGATTATTGGCAGAGAGAGCACTCAAGTCTGTTCCCATGCCATCGCGCATCTTGGGTTCAGAAACCAACGCTGATCGAAAACTTCCTTATAACCGTAATCAGCGACCGAGCCCGCAAAAGAATGATGACCGTTGGGTGGGTGCCCAACTATCAATCTTTACCATCCCCTGCACGGACCTTTGGTTTCAAATCCAAAGCGAGAGTCTTCGTTTAACGATGCTGAGGTGTTGCTCTGCAATAAGTCCTTCGCCCCACGTTACGAGTTGAGGGAAACCCTCCGACGGCTCATTTCAATGTTGAGCCGAAGAGTGCTCAGCTTCTGCGATTTGCAGGTCCAAGCTAACCCGCTCGCCGTTGATCAGTACGAAACCAGAGTCAATCAGCTGCTGGCCCGAACAATCGTATTGGGCATAGCACTTGATCGCAGAAAACGGAAAGAAGAACTCCACTGCCTCGGAACTTGATTTAGCCACCTGTCGCAGCGTGGTGGCAAACACGAAACCGTCGAAGTCCGTGCTGTCTTGAAAATAAGCGAGCGAGGGCCGAACGAGATGCGAGATATGCTCATCGAAGGCCAGCGCCGCCAGTTTGTAGCGCGACCCGGAAATTGTTGGATCCAGATTGGTGTCTACGGAGAACTCCAGGAAAATGGCTTGATGAAACGCGATAAAATCCGGCGGAGCGTAAGTCACAAAGTGAGCCTGGTCATCAATCTGCTTTCGCAGGCTAGCGATCTTGCCCGCATAACTTAACCTCAAAGCGGAGAGCTCCTGTGGAAGTACCAGGCGCACAGGCAGTACCGGCGGCCTGATCAAATCCGCCGCGACGCTCGGATCGGGTTGCGGCGGGAGTGCGGAGCCAGATCCATCTGTAGAATGTTCACCTTTCGACCTCTGGGCGGAAGCAGCGTCTCGACGCTTTTGAATTTCCTGATCGGAGGGCTTATCTCCGAAAACCCAGAGATTGAACGGTTCTGCGTCGAGAAAGACCCGGCCTTCCATAAGTGCAGCCTGCAGTTGTTCATCGTTGGTGGCCCGAAGGAAATGCTGCGCGGCGCTACGAGGGAACACGAAGACTACATTTTCGGCATGCTCGGAGAGGGCGCCCATCGCCTTACCACGGACGTGATATGCAATCTCGAACGCATAGCCATCAAACCCATCTTCGTTCTTGAATTGCGGAAATGCGGCCAGCAGTAGAGGACGAACTACTTCTTCCATGGTCTTGTGGACACGCTCGTTGGCGTTTACCTGGTCAACGGCGTATGAGACGTAGTAATTGCCGGTGATCATCAGCATCAACTGGTCGTTGAAGCGGTCGAAGCGTATCGAGCGCTGATCGGTGCGCGCCATTTGCTTCTCTTCAACGTCCAGTACTCGACTGAGATAAAACGTATAGGCAAACTTATGCTCTCCAATCGCTGCTGCGACAGTCTCCAATCTCGACATGTGGCTTTGCTGCAATTGGCGAGCCGCGTGGTCCTCGATCTCACCCGGCGCCAGCACCTGCGCATAAGCGGTAGCAAGTGAGGCCAGAAACAGCAAGAGAGACAGACATTTACTGAGCTTTGGCATATACGAGACCTGTTGGGCGATAAGGCGGATCAGATACGGCGCGGATATAAGCGATCAGAGCTTGAATATCGGCTTTGCCGAGGGTGTAGCCAAACGGCGGCATCTCTGCTGACTTACTTAGCGCGGGACCACCATGGCTGATGATGGCGGTCAGATCCTCGTCGCTCATCTTGTTCAGACCGTCACCGTCGCTGAATTGATGAGGCTTGG
>DASTGW010000339.1:0-2438 GCA_035718705.1 Terriglobales bacterium
AGAAAGGAAAAGGCGCGGACCTCGCTGGATCCGCGCCTAATTATCTTCGCTATTGAATCGCTTCCCACGACCTGCACTCGGAGGCGTCGATCACCGACGTTAGTGGAGGGCCTGCCTTCTGGTGGATCACGGCATCCTCGGTTGAACAGAAATTCCGATTTCCCGAACTTGTCGTCAGAGGTATGGCAATCACCACATACTCATCGCATTCTTTCGCGCAATCCGCGACGATGGTGAACTTGTACCCATCCTTGCTGCACCAGTTTCCGGAAGTTCCGCCCTCGCATCCCAAGTTATTATTCATCAACTGCGCATGAGCAGCCGAGGGTGCGCCCTCGCTCGAGCCCGATCCAAGTGTCGAGAGGTCGCGAGCGAAACCCTTCTGCGGGTAGCTTTGTTCGTAAACATACTGTGCCGTGTTCACCGTGCGGATGTTTGATACCGCCGCGGCCTCGTTTGCCGCGGTCCTCGCGCGCAAAAGGTTAGGAATGGCGATTGCCGCGACGACCATCACGGGAGCGATTCCTGTGCTGCCGCTCTTGCTTAGTTGGCGGATTGTAGTTTCATCGGCGTACACGGCAGACGCAGCCGATATGTCTTGAGTGGGAGCCTGCAAGATGTCGCGCGAAAGTTCAGGAGGCATTCTGGAGAGCATCGCCTTCAAGAAGCCGACCGAGTTCTGATAGAAGATTGCCGACGCATCCGCAGAGTGACCCGTGGGCAGCGCCGTCAGAAACTTTGCTGACTTGACCAACGACTCTCCGGAGCGGCGGGTGAGAACCGCTTTCGCGACCGCTTGCTGGCTGGAGCCGACCACGAGGTAGCCTTTCTGGAAAGAGAGGTTAATTTCCGTCGGGTTCTTCGGGTTCGGAAGTTGGAAGCTGTAGTAAGTCTCTCCGTCGTCTTCAATCTTGCGCGGCTGGAACGATGCCAGAATTGGCGCGAGCGACTGCTGCAGCGCTTGAGCCTCCTTCGCGCCGAAGATGATTTTCCACTCGGCCGCAGTCGGAGGAAACGCGTCGAGTTCCAGCGTGATGTCTCCCGTGAGCTGGCTCAGAATCGGCAGGAGGACAGGCTCCATCTGTGCCAACTGTGGCGGCACTTGGCCTTCCGGATTCGCAGCAAGTGACTTGATGTCGGCAAAGATCTCGGCTGGATTTTTCAGTAAGGCGGAGAACACCAGTCCGGCGTCAGGCGCAACGAAGTCCAGGCCGCCCAAGCGGGCTGGCGCGGTAAGCCACGATGCGATTCCGTGTCGCGGGCCGATGAAGCTCAGTTCGGCCTGTCCTGCGGTTTCACCATTTGCAGTGCTGAATTCCCACACCGCATACTTCGTGTCAGCAAAACCGCTACGCTCGAAGGTGCGTTGCTCTTGGGGACGGCCTTTGGGAATCTGGCTCAGGATGCCGTGGACATCGGCGGCCATCATCATGTCCACGCCCCGGGCATAAGACTCCGAAATGCGTCGGCCGAAGTCGGTCATGTCGAGCGTGGCTTCGCGACTCGCGACGAAATTGCGCAGCGTCTTGATATCGCTGGAGAAGATGACGAGGTCAGGACGGACGAGGATCACTGGATCTCGATCCGTGCCCTTCGCGGTGGCGAGTTCTTTCGGAGTGAGAACCTGCGGCGGAGTCGACTTTCCCGCAAAGTCCTTCACGGCGGTGCGGAGGAACGATTCCAGGCCGGGCTTCTTGACCTCGGCGATCATCAGGAACCCGCCTTCATCTTTCTTCACAGTACCGGACGCGACCACTTCGTCTCCGAGATATTCGGAGAGCTGGTAGTAGCGCTCAAGCATCTTCTCAAAGTCCGGACCCTTCGAAGAGGATTGCGTTTGCTTCCACCAATCGCGCAGCGGAGCGCTGCTCTTGAGTTCCTCATGGAAGATGTCGAGCGCCTGATGCGCGGCCTTTCCATAATTCGGGAACGTACCGAAGCCGACGGTTGACTGCGGCAGGACGCGTAGCAGCCGGCTTTCGAAGCGAGCGGACGGTAACTTGATCTCCTGCTGACACCGTGCGATCAGGCGTCCATACTCCTCAAGCAGGCCGGCATACTTGTTCAGCTCCTCCCAGTTGGGCTGCGATGTCGCCGCGTTGTTGGTTCTTCTCTTCTGCTGATGTTGCGGCGCTTGCGCCCAGATCGAACTCGATGCGAGCACGAAGAACAGGATCAACGCGAATGAGAAGGTTGAACGTAGATTGATGGGATTAGAGTGCGATATGAAGTTGCGCAGGTACCGCATGGGGCCTCCGGTGAGTTCTCGGACGCCAACACGATATCTTCAGCAACACAGAATCGCGAAGAGAAAAAGGCGCCTTACAGGAAAACTACTTCTTAGCCGATGGACTCTTCAGTTCGTACTCGATTCGGAACGGCTTCAGTTGCTTGCGATCTGTCCAGCGCTGCTCGGCGATCAGGCGGTTCGCGTTTGC
>DASTGW010000340.1:0-4064 GCA_035718705.1 Terriglobales bacterium
ATTACCAAGTCAGGCACCAACCAGATCCACGGTACAGGTTTCGTCCAGTTCCGAGATGCACGCTGGGCCGCGGATCAACGGGTAGACAAGTGTGACCCAGTTGTCCAAGCCAGCACCGGAACCTGTGTGCTGTCGAAGAAACCTCCCTTTGACCGCCAAATCGGCGGCGGTAGCCTTGGATTTCCGTTCTGGAAGAACAAGGTTTTTGGCCACGTTTCTTACGAGCAGAACAACACGGATTCTCAGCGCTTTACTGCCGTCGCCGAGTTCCCGTCATTCAACGGAACTTTCGGTTCCCCCGTTGACGAGCGCATGGCCAGCGGCAGAGTCGATTGGAACATCACCGATCGCATCCGGTCGTTTTACCGTTGGAACTATAACTACAACAACGGCGTCACAGGTTATGGCGCCCGCGACTTGGCGGCGTTCAGTAACTTGAACAACACAAACTCTCACGTTGCCGGTCTCGACCTTTCCAGTCCAACGTGGACTCATCAAATACGCTTCAGCTACCTGAATTTCAACAACTTCATTGTTGACGCCAACAAGCAGGCGGGCACGCCCGATACGCTGGATCCGAAGGGCCAGCCGATCCTTGTGCGCATCCTGAATCGCCTTCAGGACGTCGGCCCTGATCTTCTTGCTCCGCAGACTACGTTCCAGGACAACAAGATGATCAAGTACGACGGTGCCAAGATTCTCCGCGACCATACCTTCCGCTTCGGCGTGGAATACAACCACATCGTTGAGGCCGGTATCTTCAACTTCTTCGGCAACGCTCCGCGCATACGCGCCAGCTACACGTCAGGTAGCATCGCGTTTGCTAGCACTAGTCCCTTTGCGCCGGGTGGGGCGGGCAATCCCCTGAACTTCCCGTTGAACCAGATCGTCTTTGGAAATGGCCTGGGTGCCGGAAGTGAAAAGCCTGCGCTGGGTTTTCCAAGTGGCGGCTTCTACAACAATCGTATCGGCCTGTATTTTCAGGATTCCTGGAAGATCCGGCCAAACTTCACGCTGAACGCGGGGGTGCGTTGGAACTACAACGATGGCCTCTCCAACGGCGACCTTGAACGCGCTCCGTTCATTGCGGCGTTTGATCCTCGCCTCGCGGGCAAGCCTCGCATTCCCAAGGACAACTTCGCTCCGCAGGTCGGCTTTGCCTGGGACCTCGGCGGAAAAGGGAAGACTGTGATTCGCGCCGGCGCGGGCATCTTCTACGAAACCAACATCATTAACAACATCAGCTACGATCGTGCCTTGAACCTGCCTCCGGGACTCGGAAATGACACTCCAGTCATCACTGCCGGAAATCCGAACCTCCTCGACCCAGGCACCGGCGCCGTACTTGTCGATTTCAGTGGCGACTTCGGCAAGCCCCTCGGATCAGTGATCGACAAAGTCGTCGCTGCTCAGGCTCAGTATCAGGCAGTCGCTGCAGCGCTGGCTTCGCATTGGCCGCCTCCGGGAACTCTCCCGCTGGTCGATCAATTAGGAGGCACCGGTGGCAACGACCTGGTGGACACTCATTACAGGACACCCTACTCGGCGATGATGAACGTCGGCATCCAGCGTGAGATTAGAAATGGACTCGTGTTGTCGGTCGATTACATTCGCAATCGCGGAGTGGGCTTTAACATCATCCGGGATCGTAACCGGCTCGGTGCCGCGAACACGCTGGACAAACCGATTGCTGTTTCCTCCATCAACGCTGCCTTCGCGGATAATGGATGCGGAGGCGGACTTACTCCCGGTACGGCCGCTTGGAATACTGCTGTGAACTGCTTCGTCGGCCAGGGCCTTGGGATCACCGATCTCGCCGACTACGGTCTTGATGCCGGTAGCGCCCTTGACGGCTATGCCTTCCGCGGCAGCAATCCCAACTACCGCGACATGCTGGTCATTGAAAACAACGGCCTCTCTCTGTACCAGGCGTTGCAGGTACGCTTGACCGGCCAACTCGGATCTTGGGGACCATTCAAGCACACCACCACGAACATCACTTACGCTCTGGGTCGGTTCTCCGCCACCGGCGTTGATCAGGACTTCCTTTCCAGCGCTGCGTATAACGATGCTCCCACGAAATTCTTTGGGCCTTCGAACCTTGATCGCACGCACATTCTTGGGATCACCTTTGTAACCGACGTACCACTCGGCTTCCGCATCTCCACCACCAACTCCATCAAGACGGCTTTAGCTTCCTCCATGTTCTTGCCTGACGGGTCTCCCAGCGGGTCGGGTGAAATCTTCTTCACTGATCTCGATGGTGACGGTGTCACGCTTGATCCTTTGCCGGGTACGAATCGCGGTTCGTTCAGCCGCGACGTGAAAGCGGGAGATGTGAACAAGGTGATCGACAACTACAACAGCCAGGTCGCGGGTGGTTTTACCCCTGCCGCCCAAGCTCTCGTAAGTGCCGGTTTGTTCACAGGACAACAGCTAAAGGATCTCGGAGCGGTGATCCCGACCATCAACAACGCTCCTAGTAATCAGCGCGGCAATCCGAACTTCGTCAACACCGACATTCGTATTGCCCGCCCAATCAAGATAGGCGAGCGATTCATCATTGAACCGCAACTGGAAGTCTTCAATCTGTTCAATTTCGGCAATTACGACCGAATGGCGACAACCCTGCTAGATGGCACACCGGGCAGTCCGAACGGCACGCCGTCCGGCCTGTCCCCACTCGATAGCGGACTCAGCCGTGTCGGTTCCGGTAGCGGATCCTTTGCCCCGGGTACCATGCGCGCGTTGCAGTTCAATATTCGTGTGACTTTCTAGATCCAGATCTACCATTTGGACGGCCGCTTCGGCGGCCGTCTTTTTGTTTCCAAGGACATGCACTCTCGTTCTCCCTGCGCCTGCCCTCTTGCATCAAAATAAGGACAGAAAATAATAGAGGATTGGTCCGTTTTGTTAAGAAAGTTTCCGCGAATCGCATTTGTCCTGCTCTTGGCGTTTTTCCTGTCGGCATTTGTTTCCGCGCAAGACGATCAGGCTCCACAGAATGAGCCCCAGAAGATCATCTCCTTTTTGAATCAGACGATCGTCTGGTATCGCCAGCAGAACGAGTTGAAGCAGTTGGCCTCCGATCCCAGCGACGTGCTGTTCCTGAATGACAACGAACAAGTCGCCGACGACGTGGTAAAGCAATCTTTTGATTTCGCGCGCAACCGCGCCCAGTTGTTGAACTCCGCGGTGTCACCAGCCCAGGATCAGAATCCCGGCGCCTCTCGATTCCAGAACCTTGTCGCTGCCGCGGCCAAGGCCGATGCGAGGTTGAAGGCGGCACAGGAGAATGTTGAGAGCCTTCGCCGCAAACTCGATTCTGCTACCGGACGAAACCGCACCAACCTCGAAGCCGCGCTCGCCGAAGCCCAAAGCGAAGTCGACCTGATTCAAACTCGTCGCGACGCGCTCAAGAACATGACGCAGTTCGTCAGCGGCACCAGCGGACTCGGTGCCGGATCGCTGCAGTCGCAGATCGAGGAACTCGCTCGCACGGTTCCTGTATCGGTAAACAATGATGAGAAGCCGGCTGCTTCCACGAAGTCGCAGACGAACAAGGCATCGGTCCAACTCAACGCTTCGAACCAGAAAAAGTCAGAACCGTCTGGCATTCTCGCCCTTATTACTGACTTGCTCGCGCTACGGCGAAAGATTGAAACGCTGGATCAGGCCATCGAGTCCACCAACGCACTTACCAGTTCCTCCAAGGCAATCCGCGCGCCGATGATTACTGATCTACGCACGCTGATGGCCAAGGGCGATGAACTGGCGAATGCACCCGAATCGCAGGATCCTGCGGTTCTGGAAACTCAAAAGAAAAACATCGACGCCTTGACGGCGCAATTCAAGCAGAATTCGGCAGCGGTCTTGCCGCTTGGAAAGCAGGGAATTCTCCTCGACATCTACAAACGAACTCTGGGTAACTGGCGCTCCAGCATCGAGACCGAACACCGCGCGGAACTCAAAGGCCTGATTCTCCGGCTCGTCATTCTCGGCATCATCATCGCTTTCATTGCAGGCGTTTCCGAAGTCTGGAAAAAAGCTACGTTCCGTTACGT
>DASTGW010000341.1:0-14164 GCA_035718705.1 Terriglobales bacterium
ATGACTTCATTGAGTCGCCGCTTCGTCTCTGGATCCTGCGCGGTAACGAGCGAATGTGCCCACTCCATCGCCATCTGGCCGGAAGCGATTTCCGTCGAGTGGATGTTGCACGTCACCATCAGGATGAGTTTGCCTTCTTTCACCAGCGCTTCGAGTTGTTCAGGCGTTTGTCCGCGCGGATCGGCGAGTTTGTGAGCAATCTCCTTGTAACGATCGAGATGCTGCATGTTCTCTTCGGAGGAGATGACGGCCATCACGAGATCGTTATTCATGGTGGTGGCGCCGAGTTTCTCGACCTTAATACGCGGTGACGACTTGGCGAGCATTTGAAAGTAGGACTCGATCTGGTGGTAGTCGGCCAGTTGGCGGTCCGCGCCTACGGTGAATTTGAGATATTCCGAAGGGGTCGGAATGTTAGCCGCAAACGCAGCAGTCGCGAGAACCAGGATGGCGAACAGAATTTTGCGTAGGAACATGAGTCTCCCCGAGATGAGCGAGGAATTTTAACTAATCAGATCGCCAATGGGACAATCAGTAATTCTTCGAGATAGATTCGGTACTCTTTTCGTTCTTTTGCGGGAAAAGGACATCGACCGCGCGGCGCAGAAGTTGCCCGCCGATTCCCGCCACGATCGCGAAGGCGCTTCCCGCGAATGATCCCGCGACCATCCCGAGCGGGGGCCTGGTTTGGGTCACTTGGGCCACCACCACGGCCATCGGCAGGCTCAGCGCCATGACCATAATCCATCGCCAGATGCGTCGGGGACGCTTATAGGCCAGAAACATGGTGAAGGCCGTAACGAATACGACGGCCAGACCTGAGTCGTTGATGCGAACATGGGCGTATCCGGAGACGAAGGCAAACAGGACCGCCAGCATCCAATACAGCCAGTCGCGTTGCGGTGATGGAATCAACGGAACATTGTAGAAGAAAGAGAATCAGGCGAGCGAAGTACTCAAAAAATCGAACATCACACATGAGCTGTGACGCACGACACAGACTCATGGTACCTTGTGCCCCCAGAATCCACCCCACCGATACGGCTGGGGCGGTGCAGCAAAAGCTCCGGTTGGAGGCGTTTTTGATGGCGCTCGAGCGGCTTGAAGACAGGTTGCTGAACCCGAAACGCCCGCATGGTCCGAACCTCCGACAAACGCGACCTCCGCTCCTGTCCTCCGCAACGCGTTTCCCGCAGTGTTCGAGGCTGACCGGCGCCCAGGCACGCCCCCCGTACGGATTTAACGGGTTCACATATTCATTCCGGATTCATTCTTCCCAGCAGAACTCAGGCCCGAAAGAGATCGAAGTTCATTAACGATTCACGTTTCCCGTTTCTCGTAATGTCTCTTAAACCGCAGGACAAGTGTCGGTCCAGGAGGAAGCAATGCCGCATGAATCTCAGTTGCCGGTCGCTCTGGCGCCGGAAAATACAACCAAGCCCGAACCGGAAGACGTGTGGGAGCACGTCGCCGCCATGGATGAATTCAAGCTCCTGCTGATTGCGAAGTCGGAGTTTGTGATTCCGGCGGTGATCACGTTTGTGGTCTATTACTTCCTGCTGCCGATCTCGGTTGGCTATTTCCCCCAACTGATGGACAAGCGTGTCGGTCCAGTGAACCTTGCCTACCTGTTCGCACTTTCCCAGTTCTTCGTAGCATGGACGATCGCCGCGTTGTACGTGCGCGGCGCCCGCAAGTTTGACAACTTCGGAACGCGAATCATGGACCATCTCGACAAGCGCGAGGCCGAACGCCTGAAAGGAGGCAACTAGCATGTCGCTCACACTCGGACTGTTCCTTGCCTTTATCGTCGTAACTCTCGGGATCACTTACTGGGCAGCGCAGCGCTCCAAGGGCGCGGGTGCCTATTTCGCGGCGGGACGCCGTATCACCGCCTGGCAGAACGGAGTAGCGGTGGCGGGCGACTACATGTCGGCTGCGTCGTTCCTCGGAATCGCCGGACTGATCGCCTTTTTCGGCTACGACGGCTTCATGTACTCCGTCGGCTGGCTGGTGGCGTATTTGACCGTGCTGCTGGTCGTGGCCGAACCGTTGCGCAATGCCGGCAAGTACACCATGGCCGATGTCCTGGCCTATCGGTTGAGTCCGCGACCGGTGCGGGCGATGGCATCGATCAGCACACTCACCGTCAGCACCTTCTACATGATCGCTCAGATGGTCGGTGCTGGTGCACTGGTGACACTACTGCTGAAGGACTCAGGCATTCATTTTTCCACCGCGGTAATCGGCGTCGGCTTGCTGATGATCGTGTACGTCGTGTTCGGCGGCATGCTGGCGACCACGTGGGTGCAAATCATCAAGGCGATCCTATTGATGAGTGGAACGATCCTGCTCAGCATCCTGGTGCTGGCGCATTTCGGATTCAGCTTCGGCGCATTCTTCGATGCCGTCTCGCACGTAAGTACGGGTGTAGATCCAAAGACCGGTCAATCCATCATCAAGGATTTCCTGCAGCCGGGACTTCGCTACAAGCCACCGTACGGTGCCCTCGACCTGATCTCCCTCGGCATGGCACTCATTCTGGGAACGGCGGGATTGCCCCACATCCTGGTGCGGTTTTATACCGTGCCCGATGCCAAAACAGCTCGCTACAGCGTGGTTTGGGCGATGGTTTTGATCGGCAGCTTCTACATCATGACCACCTTCCTCGGGTTTGGCGCGGCCACGATCGTTGGCCAGAGCTATATCAAGACCCACGGCGGGACTAACATGAGTGCGCCCCTGTTAGCGCAGGCGCTAGCGGGAAACGTGTTCTTCGCGTTCATCTCGGCGATTGCATTCGCAACGATCCTGGCGGTCGTGGCAGGACTAACCATCTCGGCTTCAACATCGTTCGCCCACGATCTTTGGACCAACGTGATCCATCGCGGAGTGGAACGGAAAGCAGGCGAAGAGGTGCGCGTTGCCCGCATCACCGCATTCGTGGTGGGAGGGGTAGCGATGGCGATCGCGATCGCGCTCGGACCTACGGCTAACGTGGCGTTCCTGGTGGCACTGGCGTTTGCGGTAGCAGCGTCGGCAAACCTTCCGGTGATTGTGCTCTCGATTTACTGGAAGCGCTTCAACACGACGGGAGCGGTGTTGGGCCTGGGCTTCGGCCTGGTCGGCTCGATCCTGCTCATTCTTATTGGACCTAGCATCATGGGAATCGATGGACCCGGAGCAACGGTTCACCACTTGATTCAACGCGCGCCAATTTTCCCGTTGGAAAATCCGGGCATTCTCAGTATTCCGATCGGCTTCGCCGGCGCGGTACTGGGAACCTTGCTCAGCGGACGTGAGGCTTCGGCCGAGCATAAATTTACCGAGTTGCAGGTCCGCGCAAATACCGGGCTCGGCGCGGAGAAAGCCACTGCCCACTAAGAAGCGAGGTACGGTTCAAACGAATTGGAGAGTCAGATCATGAGTTTGGCAACAGGCGCTGTAAAAGAAGGTATCGATTCGCTTCTCGCAGTTGAAAAGGAATACGGTTCCCCTGCAACGGTTTCGGCCGAGTGCTTTCAAAAGCACTGGGAGTACGAATGCAAGCGCGCGCTCGATTTCCCCGACGCTTTCTGGGGAGATTACGCGCGCAATTTCGTCTGGGTGAAGCCGTGGGAGCACGTGTACCAATTCGACGGCGTTCACCATCAGTGGTTCACCGGCGCAAAAACGAACATCACGCTGAGCGCTCTCGATCGGCACGCCGAATCCGACCATCGTAATCGGGTGGCCTATATCTGGCTGGGCGAGGATGGCACGGAACGTCAGATCACTTACGGGCAGTTGCTGGGCCAGGTTTGCCGACTAGCCAACGGCTTGAAATCGCTTGGCGTTACGAAAGGCGATCGCGTCGTCATCTACATGCCGCTGACGCTGGAGGGCGTGATCTCGATGTTGGCCTGTGCGCGCATAGGTGCAGTTCACTCTGTGGTCTATGCCGGACTCGGGCACACGGCACTTCGTGATCGCATCATCGACGCTCAGGCGAAGATCGTGATCACCGGCGATGTGGGCTATCGGCGCGGAAAAGTCGTGCAACTCAAAAGCATCACGGATGAGGCCGTCGATGGTCTGGAATTTGTAGAGAAAGTTGTGGTCTTCACACGCGAGAAGACCGAACTCACCGGACATGAGGTGAACTTCAGCGAATTGTTGAAGTTCTCTGATCAATGCCCTGCCGAGGTCATGGAGGCGGAAGACCCGTTGTACATCCTGTACACGTCCGGCAGCACAGGAAAACCGAAGGGCGTGGTGCACGTTCATGGCGGCTACATGGTCGGCATCACCTACCACCTGCAGAACTTCTTCGACATCAATGAGCGCGACATCTTCTGGTGCACGTCGGATATCGGCTGGGTGGTAGGACATTCCTATATTGTGTACGGCCCACTCTGCGCGGGAGTCACGACCATGTTCCGCGAAGGCGCAGTCGATTATCCAACGCCCGATGCGGCCTGGGAAATCATCGAACGTTATCGCGTGACGAAGATGTTTACTGCGCCGACCGCACTGCGCATGTTCATGCGTTACGGCGAGACCCATCCGAAAAAATACAACATTTCGAGTTTGCGGGTCGTAGCTTGCGCCGGAGAGCCCCTGAACCCGGAAGCGTGGAGGTGGGCACAAACGCACATAGCCGGAGATGGAAAATGGGGATACGTGATCGACAACTGGTGGCAGACGGAGTTGGGCTGTCCTGCCATCGGAACTCCTGCTTCGATGGCCATGCGCCCGGGCAAGTGCGGGATTGCATTGCCAGGCGCGGATGTTGACATTGTCGATGAAGAGGGCAAGTCCGTGCCCCCCGGGACCGGCGGACGCCTGGTTTTACGGCGCCCCTTCCCTGCCATGATGCGCACCATTTGGGGCGATGACGGACGTTACGCGAACGAGTGGCAGAAGATCCCCGGATGTTACATGACCGGCGACGTCGCCGTTCGCGATGCGGAAGGCTACATTACCGTTCTCGGCCGTATAGATGACGTCCTCAACGTCGCCGGACACAGAATCGGCACGGCCGAAGTGGAGAGCGCGCTGGTATCGCATCCGGCCGTCGCCGAAGCTGCCGCGATCGGGATTCCCGACACGCTCAAAGGCGAGGTGATCAAAGCCTTTGTGCAATGTCGTGCCGGGCACGCGCCCTGTGACGCGCTGGCCTCCAACCTAATCGAGCACGTTCGCCGCGAACTCGGGCCGATTGCCACACCTTCATCGATTGAATTTGTGGCCGCACTTCCAAAAACTCGTTCGGGCAAGATTCTACGGCGCTACTTGAAAGCGAAGGAACAAGGAGTCGATCCCGGAGATCTCTCAACCTTAGAGGGTTAGCTTCCGGCAAAATCGCCGTACTAGTAGGATGTACCAATCAATTTGGACTAGAGGAACCCATGGCACAGGAGACCGCGCAGCAGCAAACAAGCATCGATTCCGTATTACAGGAAGCACGGCAGTTCGAGCCGCCGGCGGAATTCCGTCAGCAGTGTTACATCAAAAGCCAGGAAGACTACGAGCGTCTCTACAAAGAAGCCGCGGAGAACCCGGACCGCTTCTGGGGCAACGTGGCGAAAGAGCTGCACTGGTTCAAGCCCTGGAACAAGGTGCTTGAGTGGGACGTGCCTTGGGCGAAATGGTTCGTCGGTGGTGAGACCAACATCTCTTACAACTGTCTCGATCGCAACGTTAAGAACGGCAAAGCCGGTAAAACGGCGCTCATCTGGGAAGGCGAACCCGGAGAGATTCGCACTTATACCTATCAGCAATTACTTACCGAAGTCAGCAAGTGCGCGAATGCGTTGAAGTCGCTTGGCATCAAGAAGGGCGATCGCGTCGCCATCTACATGGGCATGTCGCCGGAATTGCCGATCGCGCTCCTGGCCTGCGCCCGCATTGGGGCGATCCACTCGGTCATCTTCGGCGGCTTCTCCGCGAACGCACTCGTCGATCGCAATAACGATGCGCAGGCAGTTGCCGTCATCACGCAGGATACGAGCTATCGCCGCGGCAACGAAGTAAAGCTCAAAGAAACCGTTGACGAGGCTCTCGAGAACTGTCCTTCGGTGAAGCACGTGCTCGTGTACAAGCGCACTGGGACCGCAGTCAACATGAAGGAAGGCCGCGATCATTGGTGGCACGACGTGGTCGACAAAGCCTCTGCTGACTGTCCTGCCGAACCGCTCGACTCCGAGCATCCGCTCTACATCCTTTACACCTCGGGCACGACGGGTAAGCCGAAAGGCGTCGTGCACACTACCGGCGGCTATGCGGTTGGAACTTACCTCACAACCAAATGGGTCTTCGATTTAAAGGACGACGACATCTACTGGTGTACGGCCGACATCGGCTGGGTCACCGGCCACAGCTACATCGTGTACGGTCCGCTGCAGAATGGCGCGACCGTCGTGATGTATGAAGGCGCACCGAACTATCCAGAGCCCGATCGCTTCTGGAGCATCATTGACCGGCACAAGGTCACAGTCTTTTACACGGCCCCCACCGCGATCCGCACCTTCATCAAGTGGGGAGACGACTGGCCAAACAAGCACAAACTCACAAGTCTGCGGCTGCTTGGCACGGTCGGCGAGCCGATCAATCCCGAAGCGTGGATGTGGTATCGAGAGGTGATCGGCAAGGACAAATGCCCGATCGTCGATACCTGGTGGCAGACAGAAACGGGCGCGATTATGATTTCGCCCCTTCCCGGCGCCATTGCGACCAAGCCTGGTTCCGCGACAAAACCCTTCCCTGGCGTGATCCCTGAGGTCGTCACCTTGGACGGCAAGCCGGTGCCTGACGGGCAAGGCGGATATCTCGTGATGCGTCGTCCGTGGCCTGCGATGCTGCGTACCGTGTGGGGCGATCCCGAACGCTACAAAGCCAATTACTGGTCGCAGATTCCAGGCTGCTACTTCACCGGTGACGGAGCCCGCAAAGACAAGGACGGCTATTACTGGATCATGGGGCGCGTCGATGACGTCATTAACGTCTCTGGACACCGCCTGAGCACGATGGAAGTAGAGTCAGCCCTGGTGGCACATCCAAAAGTCGCCGAAGCGGCCGTGGTCGGACGTCCTGACGAGTTGAAAGGCCAGGCGATCTCGGCATTTGTGACCTTGGAACAGGGCCATCAGCCCAATGATGCCTTGAAGGACGAACTGAAGAAATGGGTGGCAAAGGAAATTGGCGCCTTGGCGCGGCCTGATGACATCCGTTTTACCGATGTACTTCCAAAGACCCGTAGCGGTAAGATCATGCGCCGTCTTCTGCGAGAATTGGCGACCAACGGTGACGTCAAAGGCGACACCACAACGCTGGAAGATTTCAGTGTTATCGCCAAGTTGAGAGAAGACGAAGCTTGATCCATTTCCCCCAGTAGCAGACTACGCCGGCCCTTCGGGGCCGGCCTTTTTATTGCCCCATTTATCATGCAAAAAGGTGCGGACATCACTGAAACATCGTCGCCAGTTCGCGCATCTTAGTAGCGTTACTAGTGTTCATTCTTAAACAGGGGCCACGGGAGAAGTTTGGAGCCGCAGTCACAACCACAATCGCGCCTGGTCAGCATCGACTTGGTTCGCGTGTTTGCCATGGCGCTGATGGTGCAAGGGCATACGCTCGACGTCCTTCTCACACCCCAAGTCCAAAGCGCCCCTTGGTATAACTTCTGGCTCTTTTGCCGCGGATTTACCGCGCCCACCTTCATGATGCTCGCCGGATTCTCGTTTGCACTGGCGACCGTCCGCAAATTCGACAACCACATTCAATTAGGCACATCGGTCTTCAAGCGACTGCGCAAGTTCGCGTTCTTCGTGCTGCTGGGCTACTCCATGCGCTTCCCCGTGCACTCCGTGCGCGACATGAAATGGATCACTCCAGATGGCTGGAGAGCCTTTTCGCAGATTGATGTTTTACAGACGATTGGCTTCACCCTGATCGTGTTGCAACTGCTGGTGCTCACGCTGAAAAACAAGCGAGCCTTCGCCGGACTGACCTTCACTCTGTCGATGTTGATTGGGTTCGGAGCACCATTCGCGTGGAACAGCGCGACCGTGAATTCCATGCCGCTCGCGCTGCGTTCGGCTCTAGTTGGAACCGCAGGTTCGCCGTTCCCGCTTATGCCCTGGTCAGCCTATATCTTTCTCGGCGCGGCATTGGGAACGGTATATGTGATGCTTCAGGCCACGCCGCGCGTCCTGCGATACGCGATTCCTTTTGGCATGCTGATGATTCTGGCGGGAGTTCAGCTCGAATCCGTTGCCCACCGCATTCTGAGCGAAACCAACTTCTGGCCGACGACTCCACACCTGTTCATCACGCGCATTGGCTTCGTAGTCGCTCTGATTGGCCTGGCAAGCATGGTGGAGCACTGGATACCCGTCGCGCCGACAAAGATCCGTTCTCTCGCGGAGGAATCGCTCCTGGTTTACTTCTTCCACGTGGCGCTGCTCTATGGCTCGATGTGGAACCTGGGCGTGAAGTACTACGTCGGCGGGACAATGAGCTTCGCGCACGCCTACCTCTTCGTGATCGTCCTCATCAGCTCGATGCTGATGATGGCCTACTACTGGAACCGCGCGAAGAAGAGCCACCCCTGGCACAGCATGGCGTTCCGCACGGCTATCTTTGCCGTCGCCGCGATCTCCGTCGCCTAGTCCGCGCACGCGGGCAGCGTCATCAACTTATCTTTCGCAGTAAGGTCAGGCGCTGACACCAGGAACTCGTGCCCCTCTGGGCAAAATGGGCACTTGCCTAGCTTCACTTCGGCTTCCCAGCCATCTCGTCCGCGAAGGAAATAGCGATCGCCGTCAGCTTTCTTCAATTGGAAGATGATCTCTTCCACCATCATCACGCGTGACCAGCCCCCCTCGTTACCGAGTCCCACGTGCGAGACGTGGCGATGCGGATCTTCCGTCCTCGGCGCACGCGTTAGGCAGATGATCTGGTAGCGAGGCAGGACTAGCGCTCCTGCTGGAAGATGTAGCGGCCGCCTTCACGTTCGGCATAGGCTTCGGCCATGTTCAGGAAAGCGCGAGCCGCGTGGGAGAGTGTTGCATTCTTGCGATACACCACGCGCAATCTACGCTCGAACATTAAGTCCTTACAGGGAACCGCCACTAGTTCCCCGCGGTGCAACTCGGCTTCAAGGCAAATGGCCGGGATCAAGGCCACACCATTCCCCATACCGACAAACTTTTTGATGGCCTCGATCGTCGGCAGTTCGACGTCCATGTGAAGCGGTACCTTGCGCTTCTGGAACGTCTCAAGCACCTTGGCGCGATACGGCGACGGCACATGATGCGCGACAAAATATTCCGCGCCCAGCTGCTTGATGGTTACGTCTTTGACGCGAGCCAGCGGATGCGTCGGCGGTACCACGAAGGCCAATTCGTCGCGGTAGACGACGATGGAGCGCAGCGAGTCGTCGGGTCGGAAGGTGAGCACGCCCATCTCCACGCTATGATTCAGCAACTGATCGGGGATCTTGCTGGCAAACGAACGCTCAATCGTGACCCGCACCATCGGATGCACCCGGCGGAATTCATTCAAGATCGGCAGCAGGTACAGGCATGTAAACTCGTTGGCTGCTATGCAGAGCTTGCCCTTGCTCATTTCCCGCAGCTCCTGCAGGGCCCCCATTGCTTCCACCCGCATGTTGAGCAGTTTCTCGGCGTATTCCAGCAGTACTTTCCCCGTATCTGTCAATATCCCTTCACGGGAAGAACGGTCGAAAAGTGACTCCCCGATCTCGTCCTCGAGTTTGCGGACAGTCTGGCTCACGGCCGGCTGGGTACGGTAGAGTTTCTTGGCTGCACGCGAAAAACTCCCTTCCCGTGCCACAGTTAGAAAGGTTTCCAGTTGGAAGAGGTCCACCCGCTCATCACTCCCTGCAGTAACTTACATCACAGAAACTTATAACATAAGCTACCCTTATCTTCCATAAATAACTATAACCTTGTCTTATCGCCAGAGTGAAGTCACTCTAGTGGGAAGCTCTATCGAGGAGGAGTGCGATGGAACGGCCCCGAGTACGAATATTCGACACCACATTGCGGGATGGCGAGCAATCGCCCGGTTGCAGCATGAATCTGGAAGAAAAGATCCGGATGGCGCGGCAACTTGACCGACTCGGTGTCGATATCATCGAGGCTGGGTTCCCGATCGCGTCTGAAGGCGACTTCGAGTCCGTACGCGCCATCGCCGAAGACGTACGCCGGCCCACGATCGCCGGTTTGGCCCGCGCCACTCATATGGACATCGAGCGCGCTTGGGACGCCGTGAAGGCTGCCGCCAAGCCGCGTATTCACGTATTCCTGGCTACCTCCGACATCCATCTCCACTACAAGCTTAAGATTTCGCGTGAGCAGTGCATCCGCCAGGCCGCGGAAGCCGTTCGCTTTGCCACGTCGCTCTGCTCTGACGTTGAATTCTCGGCGGAAGACGCCACCCGCACCGATCTTGAGTTTCTGTGCTCGGTAGCGGAAGCAGTGGCCGAAGCCGGTGCTTCGACGATTAACCTCCCGGACACCGTCGGCTACACCGTGCCGAATGACATGACTCGCATCATCTCGTCCGTCTACAAGCGGACCCGCGGACCGCGCGAGATCACGATCTCCACGCACTGCCACAACGACCTGGGACTGGCCGTTGCCAACTCGCTCGCTGCTCTGGACGCCGGCGCGCGGCAAATCGAGTGCACCATCAACGGCATTGGCGAACGCGCTGGAAACGCATCACTTGAGGAAGTCGTGATGGCACTGCATGTCCGTGCCGACGCCATGCCGTATCAGGTGGGCGTGAAGACCGAAGAACTCTATCCCACCAGCCGCCTGCTGACTGAGATTACTCATGTTCCGGTCCAGCCGAACAAGGCCATCGTCGGACGAAATGCCTTCGCCCACGAAGCCGGTATTCACCAGGATGGCGTGATCAAGAATCCGCTGACCTACGAGATTATGACCCCACAATCGGTCGGCGTGCCTGAGAACAAACTGGTTTTGGGCAAGCACTCCGGACGCCACGCGCTCGGCTTGCGCTGCGCTGAACTGGGTTTCGCCTTCGAACGTCGCGAGCTCGATCAGATCTACAAGCGCTTCGTTGCCCTCGCCGACCAGATCAAGTCCGTGGAAGACCGTCACCTGTTGGCGATCATCCGTGAGGAATTTCCGGCGGCGGCCATTCCCACGATGGACCCGGCGCACAATCTGTCACTGCGCAGATCAGCCGGGCGGGCGTAGAGTTCGTACAAACGCCTAACTCGTAATACAAGGAATTGTCATTCCAAGCGGCTCAGCCGCTTGGAATCTGCTGTTTCAGAGTAAAGAGACGACTGACGTATGAAACTGAATATTTGCGTTCTCCCAGGTGATGGAATCGGCCCCGAGGTTACCCGTGAGGCCCTTCGAGTTCTGAAGTTTGTAGCGGAGTCGCAGGGGTATGACTTCCGCTTCACCGAGCGTGCCATTGGCGGCACGGCCATCAAGCAGTTCGGATCTCCGCTTCCGCAACCGACGATCGAGACGTGTCACAAAAGCGACGCCGTCCTGCTCGGTGCCGTAGGCAGCCCTGAGTTCGATAATCTCGCCGCCGACAAGCGCCCCGAAGCTGGCCTGCTCGGTTTGCGCAAGGCGCTTGGCGGATTCGCGAATCTCCGTCCGGCGATTGCCTATCAGCCCATCGCCGACTGCTCGCCGATCAAGGCTGAGGTGCTGGGCAAATCCGATATTTTGTTCATTCGCGAACTGCTCGGCGGACTCTACTTCGGACAGCCGCGTGGCTTCGAGGGCAATCGCGATGCGGCGTTTAACACCATGCGCTACACCGTCGAAGAGATTGAGCGCGTAGGTCGCGTGGCGTTCGAACTCGCCCGTAAGCGCCGCAAAAAAGTCACCAGCGTAGACAAGGCAAATGTGCTCGAGACTTCGCAGCTATGGCGCGAAGTGATCACCTGTCTGGGAAAAGAGTATCCGGACGTGAAACTCGACCACATGTACGTGGACGCCTGCTCGATGAAGATCATCACCAGCCCGACTTCGTTCGACGTCGTGTTGACGGAGAATCTTTTTGGCGACATCCTCACCGACGAAGCGGCTGCGATCAGCGGATCGCTGGGCATGCTGGCGTCGGCGACGATCGGCGGCAAGATCGACCTGTTCGAGCCGGTTCACGGATCGGCGCCAGATATCGCCGGCAAGGGATTGGCGAATCCACTTGGCGCGATCGCCTCGGCTGCCATGCTGTTGCGGCACACAGCCAAGCTCGAGAACGACGCCAGGGACGTGGAGGACGCGATCCAGGAAGTGCTTCGCGCGGGATACCGCACGCCCGACATCAAGGGCAAATCGAAGTACGTCCTCTCGACCGAGCAGATGGGCAAGATGGTGGAGCAGAAGCTTGCCGAAGCGCTCGATCGCCGTCGCGCCTACCACGCAGTTTAGATTTGTGTAGGTGCAGACAGTCTTGTCTGCACAAGTGTTTACAAGGGCAGGCCTTCCCGCCTGCCCTCGGTTTATAAGTTATCCGATGTCGAAACCACGCACATTATTCGAAAAGCTCTGGGACGCTCACATCGTGTGCACGCCCGACGATCAACCGACGCTGCTCTACATCGATCTGCACCTCGTACACGAAGTCACTTCACCACAAGCGTTCGACGGTCTGCGCGCCGCCAGTCGCAAGGTTCGTCAACCGCAGCGCACCGTCGCTACGATCGACCACAACGTTCCCACGACGCCCGGACACCTCCCCGTCCTCGATCAGATCGCAGCGAAGCAGATGGAAGCTCTCCGCAAAAACTGCGCGGAGTTTGGCGTCACGCTGTACGACGTGAACTCGCGGGAGCAAGGCATCGTGCATGTGATCGGCCCCGAGCTCGGACTCACGCAGCCGGGCATGACGATCGTCTGTGGCGACAGCCACACCAGTACACACGGCGCATTCGGTTCCCTGGCCTTCGGAATTGGAACGTCGGAAGTCGAACACGTGCTTGCCACGCAGTGCCTGCCGCAGCAGAAGCCAAAGACGATGCTGATCAACGTCAGCGGCAAGCTTCCGAACGGCGTTACGGCGAAGGACTTGGCGCTGGCCATCATTGGCCAGATTGGCACCGACGGGGGCACGGGGTACGCAATCGAGTTTGGCGGCGAAACGGTTCGCGCCCTTTCCATGGAAGGCCGCATGACGCTCTGCAACATGAGCATCGAGGCCGGAGCGCGAGCAGGAATGGTAGCTCCCGACGAAACAACATTCGCCTACGTGCAGGGCCGCCGCTTCGCCCCGAAAGATTTCGATCGCGCCATCGACGAGTGGAAACAGCTCGCTAGCGATCCCGGAGCAAAGTACGACAGGCTCGTCGAAATCGACGCATCGAAGCTCGTCCCGTATGTCACCTGGGGTACCAGTCCGGGCATGGTAGTTCCAGTCACATCAAATGTCCCCGATCCCGCGACTGTCGTATCGGAAACCGACCGCAAATCCGCCGAGCGCGCGCTCGAATACATGGCGCTCTCTGCGAATCAACCGATCGAGTCGGTCACGATCGATCGCGTGTTCATCGGGTCCTGCACCAACTCGCGACTCGAGGATCTTCGTGCCGCTGCGCGCATCGTGAAGGGCTACCACATCGCGCCGAAGGTCAGCGCGATGGTGGTTCCCGGCTCCTACGAGATCAAACAGCAGGCTGAAAAAGAAGGCTTGGACAAGGTTTTCACCGACGCTGGATTCGAATGGCGCGAAGCTGGATGCTCCATGTGCCTCGGCATGAATCCCGACATCCTGCAGCCGGGCGAGCGTTGCGCCTCCACCAGCAACCGCAACTTCGAAGGACGCCAAGGTCGCGGCGGGCGCACTCATCTCGTGAGCCCTGCCATGGCCGCAGCCGCCGCCGTCAAAGGACACTTCACCGACGTCCGCCACTGGGAGTTCAAGTAATGCAGCCGTTTCGCGTACATACTGGAATTGTCGCACCGCTCGATCGCGCCAACGTCGACACTGACCAGATCATCCCTAAGCAGTTTCTGAAGCGCAACGAGCGCACCGGCTTCGGCCAGTTCGCGTTCTACGACTGGCGGTTCAACGCCGACGGCCTGCCGAACACATCCTTCGTTCTGAACCAGCCGCAGTACAAGAATGCCAGCATTCTCGTCGCCAGCAAGAACTTCGGCTGCGG
>DASTGW010000342.1:0-9744 GCA_035718705.1 Terriglobales bacterium
CGTCACCGGATCCGTAAACTCGATCGTCGTGTTCTCATTCGCTCCGGCGCGCCACACCTGTCCGTACGGCGCGATCGGAGTCCCAAAGATCTTTCTGCCATTCACCAGCGGACGGTGATAGTTAATCTTCACGTCCGTGATGCCGATCGTCTGGCTCACCGCCGCCGCCTGGCTCGTCTCCGGCAGCTTCAGCAGTGCCGACTGTGTGCCATCCTTGAATTGTCCGAAGGCACTCGCCGAGCAGGCCAGTGCGGTTGTGAGCAGGAAAACTCTAATCTTCATCTCCACCTCCCCATGGGATTTGCATCCTATTCGCCGTGAGACGACCGTCTTCTCACCTCGTGAGCAATCCCGGAAAACATCGGGGATCAAAGTACGTATTCCCGCTTCCACCAAGGCAAGCCCTGCTCAAGCCCTGTTTTCGGGTCATTGCGGACCTGATTCTTGCCGATTTACAATCCGTGCCGCTTCAAACAGGCACTAAAAAGCCGCGCCTGAATCTTTTAATCCATCCCGGTCATCAAAAGTTGAGTACAAATGACTCAAGAGAAAGCTATGGCTAACAGCACAAAGAACTTAGAGCGTACGGAATCCGTTGAGCGGGAAACCAGCCAGCCCAATCGGAGCTACCCGGTTCTTCCCGTCCGGGATACCGTCCTGTTCCCCCACGCGGTCCTTCCATTGACCGTCGGTCGGGAAAGCTCGGTCCAATTAATTAATTCTTTAGGGGAAGACAAGACCATCGTGGTCGTCGCCCAGCGCGAAGCCCGCGTTGATTCTCCCCAGCCGAACGACCTGTTTAATATCGGAACTCTTGCCGTCGTGCACAAAGTCGTGAAGATGCCGAACCAGAGCCTGTTCGTTTTCGCCGAAGGCTTGGAGCGCATCCACGTCGACGAATACACGCAGCTCGCGCCGTACATGACGGCCAAGGTCACGAGCATCGCGGAAGTGATTCCGCCCAAGTCCGCCGAAGAAGAAGCCCTGCAGCGCAACGTGCTGACATTGTTCCAGCAGATCGTTGCCGGATCTCCGACTCTCTCCGACGAACTCGCCACCGTCGCCATGAATATCGACGAGCCTGGTCGCCTCGTGGACTTCATCGCCTCTTCCTTGCCGACGCTCTCCACCAAGGACAAGCAGGAGATCCTCGAAACGCCCGACGTTCGCATTCGCCTCGACAAGATCAACCAGCACCTGGCGAAGGAACTCGAAGTCCAGCAGCTTCGCAACAAGATCCAAAGCGAAGTGCAGGACCGCGTGCAGCAGACGCAGCGCGAGTTCTATCTGCGCGAGCAGATGAAGGCCATCCAGAAAGAGCTTGGCGAATCGGATGAGACCACGCGCGACGTCGAAGATCTTCGCGAGAAGATCGAAAAGGCCGGCATGCCTGACGACGTGAAGAAGGAAGCGCTTAAGGAGCTCAACCGTCTCTCGCGTATGTCGCCGATGGCTGCCGACTATGGCGTCACCCGCAACTACATCGAGTGGCTCGCCGTGCTTCCGTGGACCAAATCCGCCGGTGTTGCCGACGTCGACATTACCAAGGCGCGCGAAGTACTCGATGAAGATCATTACGATCTTTACAAGGTGAAAGACCGCATTCTTGATTATCTTTCGGTGCGAAAGTTAAAGCCGAACATGAAGGGTCCCATCCTTTGCTTCGCCGGCCCTCCGGGCGTCGGCAAGACCTCCCTTGGCAAGTCCATCGCCCGCGCGCTCGGACGCAAGTTCGTCCGCATCTCGCTCGGCGGTATGCACGACGAAGCCGAAATTCGCGGACACCGTCGCACTTACATCGGCGCGCTCCCCGGACAAATCATCCAGGGCATCCGCCGTGCCGAGTCGAACGATCCAGTTTTCATGCTGGACGAAATCGACAAGGTCGGTCGCGACTGGCGTGGCGATCCGGGATCGGCTCTGCTCGAAACGCTCGATCCGGAGCAGAACAATTCGTTCCGCGACAATTACCTCGACGTGCCGTTCGACCTGTCGAAGGTGTTGTTTATCACCACGGCCAACATGCTCGACACCATCAGCGAGCCGCTGCGCGACCGCATGGAGATCATCGAACTCCAAGGTTACACCGAAGACGACAAGGTCCACATCGCCGAGCGCTACGTGGTGCCGCGCCAGATCGACGAGAACGGTCTGCCGGAAGGCATGATCGAATTTCCGGAAGAGGCGACTCGCTTCATCATCCGGCACTACACGCGCGAAGCCGGCGTTCGTAACCTGGAGCGATTGATCGGTACCGTCTGCCGCAAGCAGGTGCGCCGCATCGCTGAAGGCAAGAACGAGAAGCTGGTCGTAACACCTGAGTTAATCCAGACGCGCGAGTTCCTGGGCGGAATGAAGATCCGCACCGACTCGGAAATCGCCGAGCGCACTAAGCGTCCCGGCGTCGTGGTCGGCTTGGCTTGGACTCCCGCTGGCGGCGACATCCTGTTCGTCGAAGCCACGGCCATGAAGGGCAAAGGCGGATTCACCATCACAGGCCAGATTCAGGACGTGATGAAGGAATCCATGCATGCCGGACTGAGCTGGGTGCGATCGAACGCACGTCTGCTCGGTATCGATGAAGAGTACTTCGAGAAGCACGACCTGCACATTCACGTGCCGGCCGGCGCCATCCCGAAGGACGGACCTTCGGCCGGAATCACCATTGTGACCGCGCTGGTCTCTCTCTTAACCGGACGGCAGGCTCGTCCGCTGCTGGCGATGACCGGCGAAATCACGCTGAGCGGCAACGTGCTTCCGATTGGAGGAGTGAAAGAAAAATTCCTCGCCGCCAAGCGGGCTGGAGTGAAAGACGTCATCTTCCCGGCGGAAAACAAGACGAACGTGGAAGAAGACCTCTCGGAAGATCAGCTCTCGGGCGTCAACGTGCACTACGTGACGACGATCGAAGAAGTGCTGAACCTGGCACTTCCTACGACCCCAGCCGAAGCTCGCCATGACGAAAAAGTCCGCGAACAAGTGCTGACCGGCGCACCAGCGTAAGAAACATGTAGGCCCAGACGTCTCCGTCTGGGCGCCGGCGCGAAACACCGGAAATAAGTGAAAACGGCGTGGCGAAAGCCACGCCGTTTTCATCCTGCCTTAGCAACAAGCCAGTCCCTCACAGGATACTCATGACAAATGACGACGGTTTCGTCTCATGCGTCCGTGTTCCAACTGATCTGTTCTCATAGCGTTGTTTGATCCTCCAATTGTTGTTGCTCTTATGACCGTCGAACTCTCTTCAGATTCATTCCGAATACATATGACGAACCCGGGCAGAGAAACCCTTGGAAGCTATCTTGCGGAGGATGAGGTCACTTTGATGTGAAAACTTGACTTCCCAATTCGGAACACTCTCCGTTAAGTGCGGAGCCATCACTGAAAACATTTGGCTTGAGGCACAAACTTCCTGTGCTCAGGCCAGTTTTGTTTGTGGTCGCTTCCCAGGAGGAGAAATGTTCAGACGACTATTCTGCTTCGCATTACTGCTTTCATTCGTGATTCTCATCGTCTCGTCCGCCGGTGCAGGCGTGAACAGTAATAGAGATCGCAATCTTACGGTTATGACGCGCAACCTTGATACTGGCACCGATTTCGGTCTCATCCTTTCTGCGTCTAGCTCGGATGCCGTTCCGCCCGCCGTGACTGCCACTTTCCTTGAAGTGCTGCAGAGCAACATGCCCGGAAGAGCCGAATTGGTTGCCGCCGAAATACAGGGTTTGAAGCCCGATCTGATCGGCTTGCAGGAAGTATCGAAATTACTCGTTGGAAAACCCTTCGGGCTCGACGGATTTAATGATCCTTCGAACGCGGCTAAAACTGTGCTCATCGATCAACTGCAACTACTAATGAGGGCACTCGACCGTCGTGGTTTGCATTACAAAGCCCTTGCAGTGCAGTCGAATGCGGATCTCACTCTTCCTGCTGCATTGTCGCAAACACTGTTCTTTAATGTAAGGCTGATTGATTACGATGTAGTTCTTGTCCGTTCGGATCTCTCTGTTTCGGAAATGAAGATCGAGAAAGTGACAGCGCAGCATTTTACGACCACTCTCGTCTTTCCTTCGCTGGGTGAGGTTCCCCGAGGATGGATTGCAGTAGACGCCAAATTCCGCGGCCAGTCTTATCGGTTCGTCACCACACACCTGGAAACGTTCTATCCGCCTGTTCAAATTGGACAGACACTTGAGCTGATCAATGGGCCCTTGGTGACCGATCGGCCTGTAATTCTTGCAGGAGATTTGAACTCAGATGCGAACCATCCGGATGATCCCGCTGCTCCTGCCGTTTCCTACTTGATTAGTGCTGGAATGCGCGATATCTGGCACGAGTTGCACCCTGCCGACGCCGGCGATACCTGGCCACTGCACGACGAGGATGCGTTCACCTACCCGCAAAAACCTTTTCAGCGCATCGACATGGTGTTGATGCGCGGCGCGGGAATAGCCGCCATTGACGATTCTCGCTTCGGGCTGACTCCCAGCGTCACCGGATTGTGGCCATCTGATCACGCTGGGGTTGTGGCAAGCTTCAAACTGTTGCCGTAAGCATCAGCGCAGGACAGGAAAGGCCGGTCATTGCGATCGGCCTTAATTTTTATCCGGATGTGTGCCAGGTGACGCGGGTCCTTCGCTTCAGCGCGAAACCCAGGAACCACAACTGTTCGAGACTTGAACTACATACGTCCTTCGCTTCGCTCGGAACCGAGGGGCGACAAAGTCCTTAATCAGTATCCTTGGGTGAGTGAATCTTTCCGGCATGCAGCAGGGCTCGAAACCGAGGATGGTCGCGCACCGGAGCTAAATCAGGATCGTGTTCCATCCATTCGCGTTGTCCCCAGCCACTTGTAATGGAACGTTCCAGACAGTCCACCGCTTTGTCCAGTTCGCCGAGCAGCGCATAGACGCAAGCCACGTTGTAAAGAACCTGCGGCTCTTCACCTTCCAGCTGCAAGGCGCGTTCGGCCCATTCCATGCTTCTTTCCCGTTCGTTCAATTGCGAGAGCGCGTTGGCTCCGAAATACAACGCGCGAGCGTCACCGGGATACAGCTCCAGATGTTTTTCCGCGGCTGCCAGCCCTCGACGATAAGCAGCCAGCGCCTCTGGTTTCAAGCCTAGGCCGTTCAGGGTGCTGGCCAGCAACATTGGTGCCTGGTAATCTTCCGGTCTAACTTTGCTTGCCTGTTCAAACCAGACCACAGCGTCCTCCGATTTTCCCTGGGCATAGCAGTTCCGAGCGTAGAAGTAATAGGGCTCGAATAGCCGAGGTCCAAGTCGCATCGCGGTTCGGAGTTCACCTTCAGCTTCCTCATATTGTTTCTTCATCGAGGCCGTAAGGCCACGCGACGCGTGCGCTTCCGCCAGGTCAGGATCAAGTTCCAGCGCCTTCCGACTGGCCGCGTCAGCCTGCTCCAGATTGTCCGTACTCGAGTCCCAGTAAAAATAAAGAAAGGCGGAGCAGTCGGCGATTCCTGCATACGCCCTCGCGTATCCCGGATCGATCTCAATTGCCTTCGCGAACATCTCTCGCGCTAGATCGAAACCCTTGCGCCGGAACTGATGAAAATAGTGACGTCCGCGAAGATAGAAATCGTAAGCTCGTACATCCGCCGTCGGAACTCGTGCGATCGCCTGCTTCTCGGTCTCGGTCAGCACCACCTGCAGTTCGTGCGCGATGTTATTCGCAATCTCGTCTTGGATGGCGAACACATCTTTCAACTTACGGTCATATCTCTCCGCCCACACGCAGTGCCCGCTGCGGGTCTTCACCAGCTTTGCGGTGACGCGCAACCGGTCGAGATCGCGGCGCAGGCTCCCTTCCAGCAGGTAAACTGCGTTCAACTGCTGGCCTACCTGGGCGGGTGTGACTGCCTTGTCGCGAAAGGCCAGTACCGCGGATCGCGAGAAGACACGCAGTCCCTTGATCTTGGAAAGCTCAGTCGTAATGTCCTCGGTGATGCCGTCGCGAAAATATTCGTCTTCCTTCTGTCCGCTGAGGTTTTCGAAATAGAGCACTGCCACGGACTTCTCCTGCTCCGCGGCTCGAGTCGCCCTCCGCAGGTCAGTCAACAGCTCCAGCGCCGTTTGATACCGGTGGACAGGTTCCTTCTCCAAGCACTTCTGAATGATCTGTTCGAGCTGGTTCGAGAGTTCAGGACGCAAGCGGCTCGGAGGTAGGGCGGGCTTATGAAGGATAGCGTCAACCAATGTGGTGGCAATTAGTGCTTCAAACGGGCGTCGTCCGGTAGCCATTTCATACAAAACCACGCCCATGGAGTAGATGTCACTACGCACATCCGTCGCCTCCCCGCGCAGTTGCTCGGGCGACATGTAGGCCACTGTTCCCGACAGATCAGAGGTGTCCGTAGTGCTTGCCGTGGAACCGGTTTGCCCTGTGGCTGCCGGCGGACGAGCCAACCCAAAATCGAGAATCTTTAGACGCCCGTCCGGCATAACTCGCAAGTTACCGGGCTTCAGATCGCGGTGTACGATCCCTCGCTCGTGGGCCGCAGAGATGCCCTCGGCCAGTTGCATACCCAGTAGCAGGATTCTGTCCTCCAGCAGCGGACCGTTGACCAGTTGCTCATTCAATGAGATCCCGGGGACGTATTCAGTCACCAGGAAGTCCGTTCCCTCATGGCAATCAAAGTCGAAGACTGTGCCGATACTAGGATGATTGAGCTTGGAAAGAGTCAATGCTTCCTGGCGGAAGCTGCTGCGGGCCGTCTCGTCTGTGAGCGTACCCTCCGGAAGGACTTTAATGGCCACGTCGCGGTCAAGATGTATATCGCGGGCAAGGTACACTTCGCCCATTCCGCCCGCCCCAATCTTTTGCAGTATTTGATAGTGGCCCAGTCGCTCACCGACCAACTGTCGTTCCGCGATGGATTGGCGGTTCATGGGAAGACTCCTTCCCCATTTGATCGCATCTTAGGCAACCGCTGAGATCAAGTCAAAGTCACTCATCACACTGTGCAGAGACGAAGGATTGCATGGTGCCCCATTCAAGCCTTCTGTTGGTCTGGGCGGGTTATCACCAGCGTTCACTCAATCACGGTCCCAGTCGCGGAGCGGCGGCACGATTGTTAGCCCAGCGCTTAAGCGCTGGCTAATGCGTCGTCCAACAATCTCCCGACGCGGTGCGTAGCACCGCGCTTGCTCCTGGGACTCTTATGCATTTTGGGCTCGCTTCACAATGAGAACCGCCAATTGGCGACTCTTTGCCAGATGGCTCATGTCTTTCTTTCCCCTTCCGGCACTCCAGCCCGAATATATTTCGAGACATTTGTCAGGTTACCCACTCTCAATTTGCTAATCTAAGAACATAAGGTGGAGAAAGACGGAAGTTCCGTCCTCCGCCTTTTCCATTTTGGGAAAGCAGAAGCAGTTCAGTAAACAGCTTACTTTCAGCCACTTACAGCTAAGTTGTTGATTCGCATAGATCGACGGATCAAACGCCGTAAGTAGCTGATTCCAATAGATCGACCTAAGGGGGAGGGGGTATCCCAGTAGCAAGGATCGGACACAGTCCGATCCTTTTGCTTTTTCGGGAAATCACTACGGAGAGCTTAATGCTCAAAAAGATTCAGGCGTGGCCGAAGCCACGCCTTTCTTGTTGTTTCCGACTACGCCGCTTTTTGCGCCTGGGCGCGCATCTGTTTTTCGAACTGTTGCATGGCGGCCAGCGATCCCGGCGAACGCGACTCCATCCACTTTTCGAAACGGTTCGCTGCTTGTTCCACATTGGCCAGGAACAACTGGTTCGACCACTTCTTGCGGCCTTCCTGGATTCCCGCCTTCACGCGGTTCCAGACTCCGTAGAACTCGCCGCTGGTCTCGAAAAACAGGTCCTCGTGCAGCAGTCCGTAGTTGAGCAGGGCGCAGGCTTGTTCCCAGTAACTGAAAACCATCATCACGTAAGTTCCGCCCGGCGATCCCGGCGGGGCAATCTTCATGGAATCTTCAAAACTCTCAGGGAAGTAGTTCTTGAAATACCAATCGCGCGCTTCGCGCAATTTTGCTTCGCGGCGCATCTCGTACACTTGGAGGTGAAGCTGTGCTTGCTCAAATGTCGGCTTCGTGGCCATGTTGTCATTCTCCTTTGTCCGAATTGGTTGAATGATTGATGGCGAAAGCGGCAGTCCAAGAATTTGCCACTGCCATCGGCGACGGAATAAACCGGTGACTTCTCAGGCGAAGAAAGCTGGTTAACTGGATCTTCGCAATTCGTAATCGATGCTGACGCCTATTCTTAACTCCGGCTTCCAGCATCGCAAGTTGCTACTGAATTTTTGCTGTGACGAGTGACTCGCACAGTTTGCGGTGCAGCGGCACGTGCGACGGCAAAAGTGTTCTGCCCCGCCAAACACGTGTCGCCGCTCCGATGTTCGCTATTTTCGCTTGGCGCAATCACATCGCTCGCCGCAGTTGCACTTGTCACCGCAAACACACGACTCCGCACATTGACACAGGTTCTGTTTTTTCTCCGAGCAGCAGTTGTTGGTGTTCTTCTTCTCGTTGTTCATGATGTTTCTCCTTTCACAACTGCTGACGGGCGACCTCAAAATTCCTTACACACAGAATTGAAAATATTTTGGAGCACGAAAATCGGTCAATTTGTGCCGAGTTAAAAACGAGGGAGACACGTCCGGAAACGTCCGATATCCGCGATTCATTTCGCTACGATTCGGCTTATGTTTCGCTGGATTTCTCTTCTTCGCGCAACCGCGCTGCTCGTAGCTCTAATCGGTGCTGCTTCGCCTGCCGAAAATCCGGCCGCTGACATCGATCGTTCCATCAAGCCCGGTGATGACTTCTATCGTTACGCCAATGGAGTTTGGCTTGGGACCGTCGCAGTGCCAGTTGGGCAAACGAGCTACGACACACGTGCACTTCTGAAGGGAAGAACAAGTCAACGTGTGCGCGAACTTGTTGAAGATGCGGCGAGAGCGACCAACAACGCCGATAGCATCACTCGCAAAGTTGGAGATTACTACGCAAGCTTCATCGATGAAGCCGGCATCGAGGCAAAAGGACTCGCGCCAATAGCCGCCGAAATGTCCGCGATTTCCGAAATCGCGGACAAGACGTCGCTCGCGGGTTATCTTGGCTCGACGTTGAATACGGAAGTTGATGGACTCACTTCCAACGCCGATCACATTTTCGGCCTATTCGTGAACCAGGGTTTTGAGGACGCGCAGCATAATCTTCCGCACTTGTTTCAAGGCGGTCTTGGCCTGCCGAATCGGGACGACTATCTTGATCCGGAGAAAGCCGAACTACGCTCGCGTTATCAAGCCCACATCGCGACGATGCTGAAACTCGCCGGCATTGCCGACTCGGAAGCCAAGTCGGCGCGAATCCTGGCTCTCGAGATTCGAGTTGCGCAAACGTTCGCACCCGATTCCGATGCTGCCGACGTCTTCAAGCAGAACAATCCGTGGAAACGCGTCAACTTTGGCAGGAAGGCGCCAGGCATCGATTGGGACGCTTACTTCAAGGCAGCTGGAATGCCAACACAGTCGGACTTTATCGTCTGGCAACCTACAGCTGTGACCGGAGTTTCCGCGCTGGTGGCGAGCGAGAGTCTTGATGCGTGGAAAGACTATCTTCGGTTTCACCTGATCGAACACTACGCGGCCGTTCTGCCGAAAGCGATCGTCGCGGAACATTTCGCGTTCGCTCAATCAACGGCCGGTCGCACGTCTCTTGCGATCGACGCTACGAACGCCGCGCTCGGTC
>DASTGW010000343.1:0-5674 GCA_035718705.1 Terriglobales bacterium
CGCCGAAGCCCTCGCCGAACACGACTCTCCTCCCGACATCCTGCTCTGTGACATCAATCTCCCCGATATCGATGGGATCCAGATTGCCTTGCAACTCAAAGATCGCTATCCGCGCTTACGAGTAGTGTTACTGTCAGGCGAGATCAGCTCTGCTGAACTGTTGGATGATGCCAGGAAACGCGGCTATCACTTCGAAGTGCTTGCCAAGCCAACCGACCCGCAACAGTTGTTGCAGATCCTGTCGGAAGGAACCGGCACCGACCCCACCGGGATTCACCGGGTTAAATAATCCGCTACTTTCGCGTAAGCATCTCTTCTGGAAGTCCCACGGCTGCAGGCGGATCGAGGAGCCAGGTTGCTTTGCCATGCTCGGCCTGAACATATTGAGCTGGAAGCCGCTCCGGATCAGGTTTTCCCGTCAGGACTTCCTGTATCACCGACGCTTTGTCCGGACCGAGTGAGAGGAAGAGAATGTCCTTCGCGGAATTGATGACCGGGAACGTCAGTGAAATACGCGTCATCTTTACTTCTTCAATGTATTCCGAAATCACGAGCTTCGATTTCTCGTGTAATGCCGGTTGAAACGGAAATAGCGACGCGACGTGTCCGTTAGTGCCCAACCCAAGCAAGACAAGATCGAATTCCGGCACAGCGTTCGCGCGCGTTGGCAGCACTCGCTTGATCTCGTTCTCATAACTCTCAGCGGCAGTTTCGGGAGGCTCGAGTTCCGTCGGAACACGATGTATGCGTCCGGCCGGCACATTTACTTTTCCCAGCATGGCTTCATTCGTCATCCGATAATTGCTGGAAGAGTCAGTGGGCGGCACATAGCGTTCGTCGCCCCAAAAGAAATCGATCTTGCTCCACGGAATGCGGTCTCGCCATGAGGGTAACGCCAGCAGTTCGTATAACCGCTTGGGAGTCGATCCTCCGGAGAGCGCGATCGTGAACGTCCCGCGGTTTGCGATGGCCTGCTCCGCGGAGCGAAGGATGAACTCCGCGGCATCCGTGTATGCCTGATCGGAACTACGACTCACCAGGATGGTGACCTTGGTAGCTGAATGCGTGCTGGTGTCCATAGCCCCTCCCCTGCTTAACGCATTAGTGTGTGCCAGTGCCGCCGTTCGCCGCTGATCAACAAGTGCGAGTCCGATGGTCCTTCACTTCCGGCCGAGTAGTTCGGGAAGCTCGGCGGACGCAGCTCTGCCCAGGCTTCTTCGATGGGTGTGATGATCCGCCACTCTGCCTCAACTTCGTCACGCCGCGTGAAGAGCGTGGCGTCACCGCGCATGGCGTCGAGAATCAGCGTCTCATACGCGACCGGCGTATCGGCTCCAAAGGCTTCGCGGTACATGAAGTTCATCTGCACCGGCAGCGTCTTCATCGACGTGCCCGGCCGCTTAGCCGCGAACCGCATCGAGATGCCTTCATCGGGCTGAATCCGCATGGTCACAATGTTGTGCTCGATCTGCTCGTCGGATGTGCTCGAGAACAATGCCTGTGGCGTACGCTTGAAGTGAACGCGAATTTCGGTTACATGACGCGGCAAGCGCTTCCCCGTTCGGATGAAGAACGGAACTCCAGCCCAGCGCCAGTTATCGACGAAGAATTGCACCGCCGCAAACGTCTCGGTATTCGATTTAGGACTCACATTCGGTTCGTCGCGGTAACCGATGACCGGCTGGCCGTTAATAGCACCCGCGCCATACTGCCCTCGCACAGTGCGGCGAGCAACTTCCTCCACCGTCATCGGACGTATTGAGCGAAGCACGGCGACTTTCTGTTCGCGAACGGAGTCGGCATCGAACGCGACCGGTGGCTCCATCGCCGTCAGCGTGAGCAGTTGAAGCAGATGGTTGGCCATCATGTCGCGCAGCGCACCAGTTTCTTCGTAGAACGCAGCGCGACTCTCCACGCCTAACGGCTCCGCAGCCGTGATCTCGACGTAGTCGACGTAGTTGCGATTCCACACCGGCTCGAAAATCGAGTTGCCGAAGCGGAAGACCAACATGTTCTGCACGGTTTCTTTACCAAGATAGTGGTCGATGCGATAGACCTCTTTCTCGGCAAAAACCTTGGCGACAACCTGGTTCAGCTCGCGTGCCGAGGTCAGGTCTCTCCCAAACGGCTTTTCCAGGATGATGCGCGTCCATCCGTTGTCGCGGTAGTTCAGGCGTTGCGAGCCCAACCCTTCCACGATCGGACCAGCGAGAGAAGCAGGTGTCGAGACGTAGAACAAGTAGTTCGGGCTCGATCCGTTCTTCGTCATCTCCTCCAACTTCGCTTTCAGCTTCGGATAGAACTCGCGGTCGTTGATGTCCCCCGGAAAATAATGAAGGCGGCTTTCGAAGGAAGACCAGCAGGTGTCGGTGAATCCGCGAGTGTCGCGCGACTTGATGGCTGAGTCATGAACCTGGGCACGAAAAGCCTCGTCGGAAAGCGCCGTGCGCGAGACACCCAGTACTTCGAATCCCGGTGCCATGCATCCGGCGCAGGCAAGGTCATAGAGTGCCGGCACGAGTTTTCGCTTCGTGAGATCGCCAGACGCACCAAAGATAATCAGCAGACAGGAATCCGCCTTCGGCAACGGCGGAACCTTCGCGCTCTGAATCGGCGCGGCTTGAATGACCGTGCTCATTCTTCCTCCCTATTTCTTGACCAGAGTGGACCATTCGGTGTGAATGAACGGGCCATTGGGATCGTCTTTCCTCTGATAGGTGTGCGCACCGAAGAAGTCGCGCTGAGCCTGCGTGAGATTCTGCGGCAGATCCGCGCTGCGATAGCTGTCGAAATACGCCAGGGAAGCCGAAATAGCCGGCACCGGGATGGAGAGATTTACGGCTGTCTCCACCACCTTGCGCCAGTTCGGCTCCGCCTTCAGTACGGCGTCTTTGAATTCGGCGTCGAGCAGCAAGTTGTGAAGATCGTTGCTGCGATCGAATGCCTTCATGATCGCATCGAGCAAGCGCGCGCGAATGATGCATCCGCCTTTCCAGATGCGGGCCATCTCCCGCAAACTGATGCCCCACTTGTATTCCTGCGAGCCACGCTGGATCAGGCTCATACCCTGCGCGTACGAGCAGATCTTCGCCGCATAGAGCGCGTCATGAACGGCGTTGATCAATTGCTGCTTGTCGCCGTTATACCGCTTCTGCCCGCCGGTTCCGAGCACCTTTGCAGCCTGCACGCGCTCGTCCTTCATGCTGGAGAGCACGCGCGCATCAATCGCCGCTGCGATGGTGGGAATCGACACCCCAAGGTCGAGTGCCACCTGCGCCGTCCACTTGCCGGTTCCCTTCTGTCCAGCCTTGTCGAGAATCTCGTCGACAAGCGGCTTGTTCGTCTTGGGATCAGCAGCAGTCAACACCTGCGAGGTGATCTCGACCAGATACGACTCCATCACGCCTTTGTTCCATTGCGTGAAGATGTCGGAGATTTCGGCAGCACTCAGGCCGAGTGCCTTACGAAGAATGTCGTAGGCTTCGGCGATCAGCTGCATATCACCATACTCAATGCCGTTGTGCACCATCTTCACGAAGTGCCCGGCGCCGTCCGGTCCGCAGTGCGTAACGCAAGGTCCGGAGTCACTCTTCGCGGCGATGCCCTCGAGAATCGGTTTCAGATGGTTGTAGGCATCCTTGGACCCGCCGGGCATCAGGGATGGGCCATTGCGCGCGCCTTCTTCTCCGCCGGACACTCCCATGCCGAAGAAGTTCAGGTTCACGCTGCGCATTTCCTTTTCTCGCCGTTGCGTGTCCTTAAACCAGGAATTGCCTCCATCAATGACGATGTCCCCCGGCTCGAGCAGAGGAGCAAGTCTCTTGAGCATCTCGTCGACCGGATCGCCGGCTTTGATCATCATCAGGATGCGACGCGGCTTGGCCAGACTTTCGGTGAATTCCTTCAGTTCATGCGCGCCGATCAGTTTTTCTCCGCTCTGATTTTTCTTCAGAAAGTCGTCTGTCGCATTCGGCTCGCGGTTCCAAACCGCCACGCTATGTCCGTGGTCGCGAATGTTAAGGGCAAGATTCTGGCCCATCACTCCCAGGCCAATTACTCCGAACTGGGCGGTCTTGGCTGCTGTGCTCGTCGTCGCCATTCGATTACTCCCTCCTCGCAGAGGAGTTCGGTGCTTAGATTGTTAAGTTAGTCATAAGGACGCAAACAGAGCGGCGTCCACCCACAGCGAATCATGCGAATTTACACGAATCGCCTTAGCTTGTGTAGTTCGGAAAGAAAAAGGCACCCGAACTCGCCGGGCGCCTGCCGTTTCAGAGTCTCTATGAGGATTTCTTCTTGCGCTCGCACACCGTGACGATCTTCGTGGGATCGACTGCCTCACGGTCAACTTGCATCTCTTCGACCTTGCCATCCTTGCCGATGAGAAACGTTGCCCGTCGAGCTGAATCGACCTTCACGCCGTGAATGTCCATCTGGTTCAGCAGTCCATAAGCTCGGGTCGCCTCGCCGGACATATCGCCCAGCAGAGGGAAAGAAACGTTGTTTTGTTGCGCAAAAGCGTAGTTCGCGAAGGGGCTATCCATGCTGACACCCAGGACCTGGGTATCGGCGGCTTCCAGCTTTTGAATGTTCTGCTGGAAGTTCCGCACCTCCTGCGTTCAACCACCGGTGAACGCGAAAACATAAAACGCAAGCACGACATTCTTCTTACCTTTGTAGTCATGCAAGGAAACCGGCTTCACGTCTTTGCCGTCAAAGGCCAGCAGAGTGAAGTCCGGGGCCGTGTCTCCGACCTTAATTTTCGGTGGAGCCTTGGCCGTCTGTGCCCAAACTGGCACACTCAAAAACAGTAGCAATACTGCAGTTAGGATCTTCTTCATTCCCATCCTTTCGGGGCTCCTCCACCCTGTCGCCCCTGAAAACCTAGGCGGATTCTGCCCATTCGCGAGATACACAGCCTACGTCGGTGGGACCGGAAATTCAAACTCGACCGGAAGTACCAAAAAGCAGTTACCGAAGTAGCACCACTTTGACGAGTTCCCATTTGCTCTTCTAACAACGTCTAAGTACAGTGGTGCCACATTAGGGGTGAAGGGCTGCGGATGGTCGGATTGGGGTCCGTGTCCGGAGGCCAAACAGCCATGAGCGCTCAGACCATCAATGACGTCTTTTTCACCATCGTCGACCGCCAGCACGACCGTGTATTCATGCAAAAAAAGGCGGGAACATGGGTGCCTTCCACCAGCCGCGATGTGTATCGAGATACCGTCGGAGTAGCTCGAGCGCTGCAGTCTTACGGCGTCGCCAAGGGCGATCGAGTATCTATCCTGAGTGAGAATCGTCCGGAATGGGCGATCGCCGATTTCGCGACCATGCTTATCGGCGGAATCGTTGTCCCAATCTACCCCACGCTCACGGCCGAGCAGATCGCGTGGCTTCTGCGCGATGCCGGCGTCAAAGTGCTGTTCCTTTCCAGTGCCGAACAACTGCGTAAGATTCAAGCGATACGGGATCTGGTCTCGGTAGAAAAGATTGTCATCATGGACGACAACGCTTCGCCCGATGCCATCCCGATGAGCAGCCTGCGCGGCTTTGCGCCGGCAGGTCGAGACAATGAGTTCGATCGTGCGGCGAAGAGCGTACGTCCAGAAGATCTTGCGACCATCATCTATACCTCCGGTACTACAGGTCAGCAAAAGGGCGCCATGCTCTC